>NZ_CAWNZT010000387.1:0-5116 GCF_963878965.1 Aeromonas sp. HMWF015
GAACGGGGAGATGGGGGCCTTGAGGGCGCTCGGGGCCAGACTGAAGGGATGATAGGCGTAACGACCGGCATGGAGGATCTGCAGCGCTATCTTGCCCCCCTCCTGATGCACGGCGCTGGTCACCTTCTTGTGCTTGCTCACCTGCCAGGGAAAGCTCAGCTGAGAGCCGTGAGGCACCAGCCGCCCGCGCAGGTTGGGGGCGATGCCGCCGGTGACGATAAGGCCAACACCACCACGGGCGCGCTCGGCATAAAAGGCGGCCAGCTTGTCAAAACCGCCCTTCTCCTCTTCGAGGCCGGTATGCATGGAGCCCATCAACACACGGTTGCGCAGCTGGGTAAAACCAAGGTCGAGCGGGGTCAGCAGGGTCGGATAGCGGCTCACGATGCCTCCAGTTAATTTTTTGTTATCAAACTGAAGCTAGAGTAAAGAATCGAAAATTCTTTTTCAAACAAATGTTTGGACAATTTTTCAGCGAACAGCCGTGCCCTGAACGAAGATAGGCGGGATCCGCCAGTCGGAAATGGCAATTTCGCCCGCAACTGGTTAATAATGGCTCTTCTCTACCCATTAACAGGGCGATAACGCGACTATGTCTATTTTCAAAGGTCTGGGTTGGTTGTTCCGCAGCCTGTGGCGCCTGCTCAATTTCACCCGGCTGATGCTGGTCAATCTGCTGTTTCTCATCGTAGTGCTGGTCATCGTCTTCAGCGTCAGCCAGAAAGAGGCCCCCAAGGCGCCCATCGAAGGGGCGCTGACCCTCAATCTCAACGGCGTGCTGGTGGAGCAACGCACCCAGACTGATCCCACCGTACAACTGCTGCGCCAGATGGACAGCAGCGACGAGCAGCCGAGCGAGATCGTCCTCTCCGACCTGCTGTGGGCCATCAAGAGTGCCAAGGATGACGAGCGCATCAAGGCGCTGGTGATCAAGCCGCAAGGGCTGCAGGGAGCCAACTTCACCAAACTGCAGGAGGTGGCGAGCGCCATCGACTCCTTCCGGGAGAGCGGCAAACCGGTGATCGCCATGGCTGACTTCTACACTCAGGGGCAATACCTGCTGGCGGCCCACGCCGATCACGTGCTGCTCAACCAGAGCGGCGCCGTGGTGATCGAGGGGCTTGGTGTCTACCAGACCTACTTCAAGTCTGCGCTGGAGAAGCTCAACATCACCCCGCACGTGTTCAAGGTCGGCACCTACAAATCCTTCGTCGAACCCTATACCCGCGACGAGATGTCTCCCGAGAGCAAAGAAGCGAACCAGCGCTGGCTGGATCAGCTGTGGCAATCCTATGTGGCCGATGTCGCCGAACAGCGCGAAATCGAACCGGACGCCGTGGCACCGGGCAAGGATCGCTTCCTCGAGCTGCTGCGCAAGGCCGGTGGCAACGCCGCCAACTACGCCCTCGACAACGGGCTGGTGGATCAGCTGGCGACCCGCGACGAGATGACCCAGGCGGTTATCAAGGAAGTGGGCGAGAGCGACGACCACGGCTGGAAAGGGGTGGGCCTGAAAGAGTATCTGGCCGCCATCCCGGATCAGTATCCCCAGAGCGGCAAGGATGAAGTGGGTCTGGTAGTCGCCAGCGGCGCCATCATGGATGGCGTCCAGCCTGCCGGCACCATCGGCGGTGATAGCCTCTCCGACCTGCTGGCCGATGCCCGCCGCGATGACAAGGTCAAAGCCGTGGTCCTGCGGGTCGACAGCCCGGGCGGCAGTGCCTTCGCCGCCGAGCAGATCCGCGCCGAGCTGCTGGCCCTGAAACAGGCTGGCAAACCGGTAGTGGTCTCCATGGGCAGCTATGCCGCCTCCGGTGGCTACTGGATCTCCGCCGATGCGGACAAGATCTTCGCCTCCCCCACCACCCTCACCGGCTCCATCGGGGTGTTCGGCATGTTCGCCACCATCGACAAGGCATTGGCCCAGTTTGGCGTGCATACCGACGGGGTCGGCACCACAGATTACGTCGGCGTAGGCCCGACCCGCGCCCTGCCGGATCACGTCGGTCAGGCTATCCAGCTGAGCGTGGAAGATACCTACCAGCGCTTCATCGGTCTGGTCAGCAAGGGCCGCGGCCTGAGCCCGGAAGAGGCCGAGAAGGCGGCCGAAGGTCGGGTCTGGACCGGCGAAGATGCCAAGGCCCTAGGTCTGGTGGACGAGTTCGGCAATCTGGATGACGCCATCAAGGCCGCCGCCGAGCTGGCCAACCTCAAGGAGTGGCAGGTGACCCCCATCGAGCAGGAGGAGTCTGCCAAAGACAAGTTCCTGCGCCAACTGTTCGACAGCAGCGCTCAAGTGCTGGCTCCGCAGTTGCAAAGCTGGTTGCCAGCTGGATTTGGCAAGGCGCTGGTTGAAGTAAACCGCAGCCTCGACCCGCTCACCCGCTTCAACGACCCGCAAGGCACCTACGCCTTCTGCCCGGTCTGCGTGCAGTAAGCAAACGGTGACTCCTCCCATAAAAAACGGCGACCATCTGGTCGCCGTTTTCTTTATTCAGCCAGTGCGCGCGGCACCGCCAACTTGCTCAATCAGGGATTGAGGCGGGTCGGCATACCGGTACGCTGTTCCAGCACCTGCTTGACCACGTTGGAGTCAGACTCGGCGTGAGCGATGAAGCGGGTGATAGCCGGTGTCATCGGGAGCGGCACGGAGGCGGTGGAGTTGAACTCCTCCTCGGTGCGCGACAGCGGCTCGTGTACTTCCATGTAGCGACCGCCATCCGGCTCGACCGAGGTCTTGACCGGCTGGTTGACGAACTGGACGCGGGTGCCGACCGGCACGTTGTCGAACAGATACTTGATGTCGTCAGCGCGCAGACGCACGCAACCGCTGCTCACCCGCAGACCGATACCGAAGGTGGCGTTGGTGCCGTGGATGGCATAGAGGTTGCCGATGTAGAGGGCGTGCAGACCCATGGGGTTATCCGGGCCGGCTGGCCAGACTGCCGGCAGAGTCTTGCCCTGGGCGGCATAGCGACGACGGATGTTCTCGGTCGGGGTCCAGGTCGGGTTGGCGCGCTTGCGCTCTACCTTGGTGATCCAGTTCTCCGGGGTGTTTACCCCCAGCTGACCGATGCCGATGGGCAGTACTTCCACCACGTTCTTCCCTTTCGGGTAGTAGTAGAGACGCATCTCGGCAACGTTGATGACGATCCCTTCGCGGGGCGCGTTGGGCAGGATCAGCTGATGAGGGATGATCAGAGTGCTACCCGCCTTCGGCAGATAGGGATCAACGCCCGGGTTGGCTTCCATGATGTTGGTCAGACCCAGCTGGAAGTCAGCGGCGATCTGCTCCAGCGGACGGTTGTCCGCAGGCACCACGTATTCCTGGTTTTCACCGATCAGGCGGCTGTTGGCCGCAGGCAGACGGTACTCGACGGCGGCAGCCTGCTGGCTGACCAGCGCAAATGTGCATAAAAGGGCCGAAGCGGCAGTGCGAAGGGGATTCATAAAATTCCTGTGTGGTTTCCTGTACCAAATGGGCCGGGGGCCGTCTCATCCTCGGTCTGCCGGTGGCGGGTCAACCTGCCCCACGACGCCAATAACCGAGCGCGCATTCTTTCCTGAGTCGGCCAAAATTTCAACTTCCATATGTTGCTTTTCTTGTTAAAAGTAGCCGTTTTCAGTGTGACGCTTATCAACAGGGCAAAAGCCACACTGGCAAGTCGCAGCAAAGAGAAAGATGAATGACACGGCCCGCCCCTCAGCGAGCCACCCGAGCCCCTGTCAACCACAGCGCTGTGCCACCTTGTGTCACGGTTGCAGCCCTAGCTAAAACGTTTGTCGCATCGGGGGAGATAAGCCAATGTCGAGGGAGGCTTTGTATTGGCATGAAGAGGGATAAAACCGTGCGTCGGCCACCAGCCGGAGCCGGCTGCCACCATAAAAAAACCGCTCCGAAGAGCGGTTAATGGAGCCACCAGGCAACCATAAAAGGGACTACAGGTAGTTGTCATTGGAATTACTGGACGGTTGCCTCCCCCGCACCACTCTGCTCCTTGAGGAAGCTGATCCAGGGGGATGCCCGACCACTGACGTTGCCATTCTGAGCCGCCTGGGTGAAGGCGTTGAGGGCCTCCTTCGGCTTTTGTTGCTCAAAATAGGCGACCCCGGTCAGGAACTTGAGATCCGCCCGCTGTTCACCATTGGCATTGGCTGCCGGTTTGGCGGCCAGCGCCACCAGATCCTGATAGCGCTTGCTCTGGATCATCATGCGCGCCATTTTCAGCTGCAGATCGGCGCTCGGAGCCAGCTGGTAGGACTTGGCCAGCGTGTCGATGGCCGGATCCAGCTCCTTGGCCTGATGCCAGTAGTTGGCCAGGGTCTTGTAGTTGCTGGCGCTCTGCTCAATCACCCCGTCCTTCATCCCCTTCTCCATCACCCGTGCGGCGCGATGGGGAATGCCGGTGAAGGCGAGGTAGTTGGCGAGGCGCTGCAGCTCGGCGGCCTCGGTCAACATGCCGAGGTTGTAGGCCGACTCCAGCGCCGCCAGCGCCTTGGCATCGTTGCCTGCCTGCATATGCATGGCCGACAGCTGGGTCCAGTACTTCTTCTTCTCCGGGAAGATGTTGACCAGAGAGGTCAGCACCTCGGTCGCCGGTTTGTACTGTTTCAGCTCGTAGTGAGCCCCCATCTTCAGCAGATACCAGGACTCCGGCGCTTTACCTGCCGACAGCTTGATCGCCTGATCCACCGCCGGGATCGCGTCACGGTACTGCTTGAGCTGCACGTGGGCGTTGGCCAGCGTGATATAGGCATGGGAGTTGGGCTTGTCATCCTTGCCCTGGTTGGCAAACCACTCCTTCATGGTCTTGATCGACCCCTGATAATTGCCCTCCGCCATATAGAGCTGGGCCAGGTTGTAGCGCACCTGCTGGGCCACCGGTGGCGGCAGGCCGCCTGTCGCGATGGCATCGGCAAAGTACTTGGTCGCCTGACCGTATTTCTCCTGCTGGGCGGCCACGAAACCGAGAGTCTGCAATATGACCCCCTTGTCGTAGACCCGCTCGCCCGCGCCGGAGAGCGCGTCTTGCAGCTTGGCATTGGCCTCACCGTATTTCTTCTCGGTGATCAGCTCCTGCGCCTTGTTGACCGCCCGATAGGCCCGATCCGACAG
>NZ_CAWNZT010000388.1:0-3477 GCF_963878965.1 Aeromonas sp. HMWF015
GGCAGGGCAAAGTTGGGCGTAGTCTGATTCCCTACGCAGATATCCCCATCATTGGCGGATTCCCAGGCCATCGCCTTGATATCTACCTGGAACGTTTCCCCCGCTTTTTTGAATACCGGACAACTGCTGTCACCTGCCGCGCAGACCCCTTGCGGGGGCGTAATGCACAAACCGACCGGGCGCGCCACAAACTGATCCGCGCCTAGCATCACCAGACCGGCTTCACTGCCGGTGCCATCATAGCTGGCATCCAGTTGCACCTTGCCCGCATCCGGGTACTTAACCGTGATGGTCGACTGCCCCTGATCATTAAATGCGAGGGAGAGCGGTGTTGCAGCCCCCTGACTGGCACCAATCGCACTGCTATTGACGCTCATCTGGCTGTTATAGGGGTTACCGGTGGGGGAGATATAGCTGCTCCAGAACTTGACGCTCTTGGTCTGACTGGCAAACCCCGGCACACACAGCTTGGTCACATCGCTCTTTTTGATCGCCTTGATAGTCACCGTCTGCGGCTGATTGGAATAGGTATCAGGCACATCAAAGAAGAAGCCGCTATCGGCAAAGTTCAGGGTACAGGCTGCGGTACTGGGAGTCCCCGCCCCGGCCTTGCACAAGGTGGAGCTGAATGGCTTGGTCGTCGGAGTCGAACCGGAAACGCCTATGGTCACCGCGGTCGGCGTATTATTGCGCAACTGCACCTTGGTCGAACCGCCGCTAAAGGTCACCGTATTGCCGCCAATCCAACCATTGCTGGCAGAAGTAGGGATAAGACTCAGGGTCGCGGTCACCGGGTCTTGGATAAGTGTGCTACAAGCGGCATCGGCGCACGCCTTGACCGTCACCGTCTCGGGATTACAGGTCAGCGGCTGACCAGAGTAATCAAGCTGAAAGTGGTCAATTTGCACCCCGATGGGATTGGAGCGCAGGGCGCAGATCTGGATATCATCCAGCTCATGATTATTGTTGGCGCCTCCGGTTGACCCTGTAAGCGACAGCAAAAAATCTGCAGGAACCTGCTCCTGCCCAGCGGTCGCCATCGCATCGAATGGCGCAACCAGGGTACTAAATACGGAGCCAGTGTTTCTATCCAGCGAGACCATTGAGCGGCCAGCCACGCGTGAATCAATCCTTAACCGATATAGATGACCGGGCTGGGCCGAAGAAGTACCACGTACATCGACTCGGGGGCTAAGATTGGCCGTCGTGCCTGCCAAATAGCGGTAATTTGAACCTACGCCCCCCCGAATCGCAATCGCTTGAGCACGGAATCCCGGCCCACCGACCTTCCCCTCATTACCATTGGAAAAGTTGCCATATTCATCAAGCCCGACACCAAGCCAGCCACCTGCAAAACCGGGCGTACCATTATCACGCTGAGCATATCCCAATGCGCCACCAAAACTGCCGGGTTGAGGTGTAACGGTCGCATCGGAAAGAATCACCGCCAAGCCATCCCCTCCTGTTCCGGTTTGAGGTGACCAAGCGTAATAGCGGAAAGTAACTTCAACCAAGTTGTTAGCTGCGGGGAATAAACGCTGATAAGTCGCTGAGGTGGCCTGATTGCCAATATTTCGGGTCATCCGTAAGCGACCGCTCTGAATAGATGGCAACTCACTATTATTTCTCTGAGATACAACCCAGTTATCGCCCAGACTTGGTCTCGAAAAATCGTCACTGAAACATTGTGACAATGGGGTATCAGCACTTATATTTATCACTGCATTGTTATACATCAATAAATTGCGAGCACTGACTCGACCATTGATAACAGAACTACCTTCCATTGTTAGCGTTTGATTGCTGTAAACATAGCCATCAACACGACTGCTGCTATTCATAGTTATACTGTTATAGCCAAATAATAGAATAGAACCACCGTTTGCACGTAACAAGCTGGCATTTTCTAGTGATGTAGAGTTATTGACAAATATTCTTACCTGTCCAAGAGCCTCAATGAGGCTACCACTAAATAGATTCAACGAATTTATATAATAATCACCAGCCGGAAGAATGGCCTTGCCACCATTATTGATTGTTAATGTCCGTAGTCGGTATTCACTCTGGCTATCTGAAAAAGTGAGCCTGCAGCCATTATTGAGCGTGAGGTCTCGAAACTGACTTTGCACATTTGAACCAATGAGCAGTGAAGAGTTACAGGTTACGTTACCGCCTGCGTTAGAACTGGTTAAAAATACGTTTTCACCGGTGATGGGCAATGCAAGCTCCCGGGAGCCCGCGATGGAACAACGCCGATCTCCACTATCAACTGTATCGCAACCTCTTTCTGGTAATGGGGAGTTTGAAGAACAAAAATTTAAATCAGCCCCTTGTGTACCATTAATACGAGCATTGCCATATTGTTCCAGACGCCCCCCACTACCGGTTGAGCAGGTACCTCCACCATCACCTCGATGCCCTTGTGCCACCGCGGGAAAAAAGGTTTCACTATCAATCTGCTGAAACGCCCCTGCTGCGCCATTAAATAGCCACACGGCTACGACGATCCATAAATTGCGCATCAGGGAGTTCCTCCATCATAAGCTTCAACCATCAGGGTTCGGCTGACGGCAAAATCAGGGCTGGCACTGTTGAGGTCCGAGTTGCCACAGGTGCCGACACTCTCGAGGCGATAACCATTGGTCACAGATCCGTTGTAGGTCACCGGCACCGTGGCGCAACGAACCACTGCCTGGCAGTTGGTCAGTCCGGGCGTGCTGGCAAAGCTCAGTGGGCTGCTTGCCGGGCAGAGCGCAGGTAGGATCGGTTGGGCAAGCGTGCGCTTGGGGAACAACCGATAGAGCGTTACTTCCAGCCCGCTTTGGGCGGCCAGCAGGGCCCGCACGCTGCGCACCTCCACGGTATTTTTCTCACCACTGTCGACCAGAAAACGGCCCATAGCAGCCGCCAGCAGGGCCATCACCACAATCACAAACAGGGCGATCATCAAGGCACTGCCTCGCATCCGTCCGAAAGCGTGTGGATCAGGGCACATTGAACACCTCTATCTTGTGGTTGAAGGTGACCGACTCCCCCTTGCGCTCGAAGACAAAGCGCATGCCAAACTCCCCTTCGGCGTTAAACGCCGAGGTTTCCCGATAGAAGGTGCCAATACGAAGGGAATCCGCCATCAACACGCCCTGTGCAGGTAAGGATGCTCCAATGGGGGCTGTGGCACGGGTCAGCGTGTTTCCTTCCACACAGTAGCGAACCTGCTGGTTGGCAAAGTAGACCCGGCTGCCGGGAGAGAGGCCAGTCAGACTCTCGGTGCTGGTATAGCGGATGGTTTGCGCTCCGGATACGGGCGTCAGCACATCGGTAACCCTGGCTACACAACGGCCATAATCGCAGCCTGCCGTAAGCGAACCGACATTTTTGTCCGGCACGGGGAAGACGATCAGCTGATCGTCTTTTTTAACGGCGGTGGCATCCACATCCAGCGGATTGGCAGCAGAAGCCGGGGTCGCCATCACCAGC
>NZ_CAWNZT010000389.1:0-10351 GCF_963878965.1 Aeromonas sp. HMWF015
CGCCGCCATGCAGAGCAGGTAGACCAGCACGAAGTTGCCGTTGGCGTAGCGGATCAGCTCATCGAGCGGCAGTCGCAGCCAGATGATGAGGGTGATGCAGAGCAGACAGATGGCGAGCACCAGACCGAGCGCCCGCAGCGGCGCACCGCGCGCGGTGAGCACGGCCAGCGAGGGGGGCAACTTGCCTTCCCGCGCCATGCTCCAGATCAGCCGGGCAAAGCCCTGAATGTAGATATTGATGCTGGCAAAGCAGGAGAGGTAGCCGAGCACCGCCACCAGCCACTTGGCGGTGGGGCCGAACAGCAGCGCCAGCAGGGAGGGGATGGCGGTGGCGTTTTTCGCCTCATCGCCGTAGAGGCCATATTTGAGCACCACCAGCGAGTGCACCCAGTAGATGAGCCCCGCCAGCAGCACACCGCCGAGCAGGGCGATGGGGTAGTCCCGCTCCGGCCGCTTGAACTCCTCCCCCATGTGAGCGAAGGCTTCCAGCCCGACGAAACACCAGAACATCACCGCCAGCGCGGTGGCCATAGGGGGCCACTCATCCGCGCTAGGCAATGGCCGGGCCGCATCGCGCCAGCTCACTTCTCCCTTGAACCAGATCAGCAGGGTCAGCCCCAGAATGGCGAGCGCAATCAGCAGTTGCAGATTGCCGGAGGAGCGCGCCCCGCGCAGCCCCAGCAGAAAGACCCCGAGCAGGGTCAGCAGCTGGATGGCCCAGAGGGTCCACTCCCCCATATCGAACAGGGCGTGCCAGAAACCGGCGGCGATCATCAGGGCGGCGGGCAGCCCCACCGGCAGCACCGCCAGAAACAGGAAGGCGGAGAAGCGCTCGGCGCCGTTGCCAAAGGCGAGGCCAATCAGGTGCGGCGCGCCGCCCGCATGGGGATAGCGGCGGCCGAGGCGAGCGAAGGTAAAGGCGATGGGTAGCACCAGCGCAATCAGCAGCAACCAGGCCCAGAGCGAGGCCCCACCCGCCAGCGAGGCGGCAGTCGCCGGTACCACGAAGATCCCGGTGCCGAGCAGCGAGGTGGCGAGCAGCCCCATCCCCTGCCAGAGCCCGAGATCCTTTTTCAACCCAGACATATCCTTTTGTCCTGACTAGAAAAACATCCCGCCATGTTAGGCCTGCCCCGCTCCTTTGTTAAGCACGGTGGCGAGAATATGCAGCCTTTTATTCAGGCTCGGGCTCAGCTTGCAGGGATTCGGCCAGAAAATCCCCCAGCAGGGTGATCTTGAGCACCTGCCGCCGCGCCGCCGGATAGATGAAGTAGAGGGTCTTGGCCGGGCTCTGATAGCGACCAAGCAGCGGCAGCAGACGCCCCGCAGCGATATGGTCACGCACCTGTTCGGCTGGCTGCAAGGTGATGCCAGCCCCCGAGAGCGCAGCCGTCAACAAGGCTGGCCAGTGATTGATGCGCAGGCGCGAGGCAACCCGCACCTCCTCGCTCTGACCATCCTCGCCGACAAATTGCCAGCGCTCATGCTCGCCCCAGTTGCCGTGCAGACACTGGTGGCGAACTAGATCGGCCGGATGACGGGGCACGCCGTGGCGATTGAGGTAGTCAGGGGCAGCGCAGAGGCGGTAGTGCTGGGTCAGCAGCGGACGGGCAATGAGTGCCTCATCCTGCGGGCGCAGGGTGCGGATGGCGGCATCGAACCCCTCCTCCACCAGATCGACCCAGCGCGGGGTGAGCTGCAGATCCAGATCCAGCTTGGGGTAGCGGTCGAGAAAAGCGGGCAGCAGCGGCACCAGCCGGTGGTGGCCAAAGCTGAGGGGAGCGGCGATACGCAGCCGTCCGGCCGGCTCGGCCAGCAGATTCTGGGTGAGTGACTCGGTCAGAGCCATCTCCTCCAGTACCCGCTGGCAGCGAGCGAGAAAAAGCTGGCCCAGTTCGGTGAGAGTCTGCTGGCGGGTGGTCTTGTGAAACAGCTTGCCCCCCAGCCACTGCTCCAGTCCCAGCACATGCTTGCCCACCATCTGGGCGCTGATCCCCTCTTCGCTCGCCACCGCGCTGTAGGAGCCGAGATCCACCACCCGGGTGAAGATACGCATGCTGGTCAATCGGTCCACAACCGCTCCTTTGTTCGTTCCTGAGTAACACGACCCGCTACAGAGCCCTGATTCACAACCAAAAGTTTAGTAAGAAATGGATTTTAGCCAATTTATTTAACTTTTGGTTACCAATACAGTGATGCCGTCCCTTCCCCACAGGATAAATCCCCATGAAAAGCACCTATCTGGCCGCATTACTGGTCGGTCTGCTGGCCAGCGGCGCCAGTCAGGCCGCCGAGAGCAGCTTTATCAGCAACCACGATCAGGCCCCTGCCTCAGCAACTCAAGCCCGGCCCGATATCTTTCGGGTCAGCCTGCTCGGCACCGGCACTCCGGTACCCCAGATCAGCCGGGGCGGTTACAGTACCCTGGTCGAAGCGGGCAACCAGAAGCTGGTGTTCGATTTTGGCCGCAACTCCGCCACTCGCCTGTGGCAGCTGCATATCCCCATCGGCCGGGTCAACGCCTTCTTCCTCACCCACTTTCACTCCGACCACACCAACGGGCTGGCGGATCTCTGGCTGACCGGCTGGCTGCAACCGGCCTATGGCCAGCGCCACGCGCCGATGGAACTCTACGGCCCCAAAGGCACCACAGCCCTCGCCCGTGGCTTGCAGCAGGCCTACGCCACCGACATTGCCACCCGGGTCAAGGATGAGGGAACGCCGCTGGACGGGGTGGAGATCAACAGCCACGAGGTCACCGCCGGGGTGGTCTACAACCATGACGGGGTCAAGGTGACTGCCTTTGACAACGACCACGGGGTCAACATCAAGCCGTCATTCGGCTATCGCATCGACTACCACGGCCACAGCGTGGTGCTCTCCGGCGATACCCGCTACAGCCCCGAAGTGGTGAAGCAGGCCAAAGGAGCCGACCTGCTGGTGCACTGCGTCTCCATGACCTCTGCCGAGCAGATGAAGGCCAACCCCGGCTACAAGGCGATCGCCGGTCACCTCGCCTCCCCCGAGCAGGCGGCCCGGGTAATGAACGAAGCCAAACCGGCGCTGACCGTGTTCAGCCATATCGGCCTCAACGGCAAGATCAGGGTGAAGGATCTGGCGCAGGATCTGCGCGCCCGCTACTCGGGCCCCTTCGTCATCGGCAACGACCTGATGCAGATTGATCTGCCTACCACGGCCTCCGGCAAGGGCTATGCCCTCTGGCAGTCGGAGAATATCGACAACAAATAGAGGCACGGATGCCGGTCAGCCATGGCCGGCATCCGCAATCGACACCGGGGGCTATCTTTAAGGGGTGTTTGACCACAAGGAGTTATCTCTATGAGCCTGAAATGGAAGCACCTCGCCCTGGCCACTCTTCCCTTGTTCGGCATGTCGGTCGCTCAGGCGGCGGTGTTGACCAGCCTTGAATGGCCCCCTTACACCAGCGCCAGCCTGCCTGAACAGGGCAAGAGCAGTCAGGTGGTGACCGCAGCCTTTGCCCTGGCTGGCGACCTGCTGACTATCAAGTTCTATCCCTGGCAACGGGCCGTGGACGAGGCAACCAACAACCCCGAGGTACTGGGTTATTTCCCCGAGTATCTCGACCCCAAGAGCAGCTGCCTCTTCTCCGACCCCATAGGTAACGGCCCTCTCGGGTTTGCCCAGCGAGCCGATCAGCCGGTCACCTGGCAGAGCCTTGATGACCTCAAGGGCAAGAAAATTGGTGTCGTCACCGGCTATGTGAATACCACCGAGTTCGACGAAAAAGTGGCCAGCAAGGCGCTCTCGGCCGATGCCACCAGCTCGGACAGCCAGAACCTGCTGAAACTGGGCAACGGTCGACTCGATCTGGCGGTCATCGACCAGAATGTGATGACCTATCTGCTGGAGAGCGATCCCCAACTCAAGGACGTTGCCGCCAACCTCGGCTTCAACGGCAAAATCCTCGAGGACAAGTCCCTCCACGTCTGCTTTACCAACTCCGCCAAGGGGAAAGAGGCGCGGGACAAATTCAACAAGGCGCTGGCCAGCGACGAGGTGAAGAAGCTGATGAAGTAGCGATACCGCATCCGCTCACCGCCCCAAACAGCCATAAAAAAAGCCGCCTCTTGCGAGGCGGCTTCTTCATTCAACTTGGTAACCGGAGTTATCAGGCAATCAGCTTGTAGATGATACCGGACATGGCGATCAGGCCGATGATGGTCACGAACACGTTGCTGATGTTGCCAGCGTATTTGCGCATGGCCGGAACCTTGGTGATGGCGTACATCGGCATCAGGAACAGCAGCATTGCGATGATCGGGCCGCCCAGGTCTTCAATCATGCCGAGGATGCTCGGGTTGATGGTGGCGATGGCCCAGGTGGTCAGGATCATGAACACTGCAGTCACTTTGTTCAGCTGCTTGATGTCAACGTTCTTGCCCTTCTCGCGCAGTGCTTTGGCCATCAGGCCGTTCATGCCCTCTTGCGCACCCAGGTAGTGACCCAGGAAGGATTTGCTGATGGCAACCATGGCGATCAGCGGAGCCACAGTGGCGATAACCGGGTTATCGAAGTGGTTGGCCAGGTAGGACAGGATGGAGATGTTCTGTTCTTTGGCAGCAGCCAGGTCAGCCGGGGAGAGGCTCAGTACGCAGCTGAATACGAAGAACATAACGGTCATCACCATCATGACATGGGCGCCCAGCAGGATGTTGCTGCACTTCTTCTCGGCACCTTCACCGTAACGACCTTTGTTGTCCACCGCGAAGGAGGAGATGATCGGGGAGTGGTTGAAGGAGAACACCATAACCGGGATAGCCAGCCACAGGGTCTTGATGAAGTCACCGTTGAAGGCGTCGGACAGGGCCGGAGCTTCAGTGATGATGGCACCGTTCCAATGCGGGATCAGGTAGAACGCCAGGCCCATCAGGGTGATCACGAACGGGAATACCAGCACGCTCATCGCTTTGACGATAACCTGGCCGCCCAGACGAACAACCGCCATCAGACCGAGGATCAGCGCCAGTGACAGAACGGCACGGGGAGGTGCAGACATGCCCAGCTGGTGAACAATCACGCTCTCGACGGTGTTGGTGATGGCAACTGAATACATCAGTACGATCGGGTAGATGGCAAAGAAGTAGAGCAGGGTGATGAATTTGCCTGCGGTCTTGCCGAAGTGCTCTTCTACTACTTCAGTGATGTCGCCATCACGGGTAGAGCCGGACAGCACGAAGCGGGCCAGACCACGGTGAGCGAAGAAAGTCAGCGGCAGAGCCAGGATCAACATGGCAACCAGCGGCCACAGACCACCTACACCGGCGTTGATTGGCAGGAAGAGCACACCGGCACCGATCGCGGTACCGTACAGACCCAGCATCCAGACCACATCGGCCTTGTTGATGCCGCGGGAAGTGTTGCTGGCTAAACGACCATCAGCTGCAATATTCATGTCAGACATACGTTGTTCCTGTCATCTAGGAAAAATGGGATTCTTGTTTGTTCGGGCCCTCGGCCCGGTTCCATCTCCCTGGAACACCTGCTGTTCATCCTTGTCATTAACATCTCGCACCCCGGCAGTCTGGCCATCACTCCTTGTGACAACAAAACAGCAACAAACAACAGTGCGAGATTTTGACCCTGAGGGTCAGCGCCCGTCTCACTTAACAACCGATTAACGTGCACCACTCTTGATAGGCTGACTTTAATTAAATGCCCCTATTAATCACAGCGTTTTTTTGAATTAATCAACCAAAGTTTGATTCCGGTCGCCTTTCGGACGACTAAGATCACACTCAAAACGCCTTATTGTCAGTTTTTTTTAACAATTCAACTTAGTTTCACTGGAATCAATGGCCTGCGGACAGATACATTTTCATAACAATTCGCACATTCCGCGCGGATTGTGTGCAGCACGGCCTTGACGTACCCTTGTGACTCACGCCTTTTTGTTGATTAATGATGACCATTACCCGTACCGATCTCGCCGAACTGGCGGTGTTTGCCGCCGTCGCCCGTCACCGCAGTTTCAGCAAGGCCGCCCTCGAACTCGGGGTCTCGGCCTCCGCCCTCAGCCATAGCCTGAAAGGATTGGAAGCGCGGCTGGGGGTGCGGCTGCTCAACCGCAGCACCCGCGCCGTGGTGCCGACCGACGCGGGCCAACGGCTGCTCAAGCAGTTGCTCCCCACCCTCAATACCCTGGAAGAGGCGCTCAGTGAACTGGCCCGCAACAGCGACGAGCCGGTGGGACGACTCAAGCTCTGTGCCCCACGCGGGGCCATCGACAGCCTGCTGGCGCCGGTGCTGATCGACTATCTGCGCCGTTATCCCAGAATGCAGGTGGAGGTGGTGGAGCAGGAGCTGATGCCCCGGCTGATTGAAGATGGCTACGATGCCGCGCTCTTTTATGGGGATCTGCTGCCCAAGGAGATGATCGGCATCCCTCTCGGCCCACCCCAGCGTTATCTGGTGGTGGGCTCCCCGGCCTATCTGGCGGAGCACGGTACGCCGGAGCACCCGAGCGAGCTGAGCCGCCACGCCTGTATCGGCTATCGCCTCACCCCGCACCACCACTATCGCTGGGCCTTTGCCGCCGATGGCACCATGCTGGAGATCGAAGTGACCGGGCCGCTCACCACCAGCACCCCGGCCCTCTATCTGGGGGCCGCAGAGGCGGGGCTGGGGCTGGCCTACTGTCTGGAAGAGGAGGTGAGCCAAAAGGTCGCGGAGGGGAAACTGCTCACCGTGCTAGAGCCCTGGTGCCCCACCTTTGCCGGTTTCTACCTCTTCTATCCCAGTCGGCACCAGTTGGGCAGCGGCCTGCGCATCCTGATCGACATGCTCAAGGCCCACTACCAACACCCCGGATTAATGAGCAAGGCTCAGCAATTCATCAAGTGAAACCCTGATTATCACCAAATAAGTATTAATCTAGACTAGCTGTTCGATAATCGAGCTCCCCGAGAGAACAGATATGTCTGCCTATTTAACACTGCGGCAACGGGCCATGACCCGTCGCTTCTGGGCTTACGCCCTCCCCTCCATTCTTGCCATGCTGGTCTCGGGGGCCTACTACCTCGTCGACGGCATCTTCGTCGGCCACTATGTCGGCGCCGCTGGCCTCGCCGGGATCAACCTGGTCTATCCGGTCATCATGGTGCTGATCGGGCTGGCCGCCATGATCAGCATGGGGGCGGCCACCGCCATCTCCTTCCAACAAGGGGCGAAAAACGACACGCTGGCCCGTCAAGCGCTGGTCAACGCCCTCTGGCTGCTGGCCGGTCTCGGGATAGTTGCGCCGGGGCTGCTCTATTACACCCACACCGATATCCTGCTGGGGCTGGGAATTGAACAGGGCACCGAGACCTGGAAACAGGCGAGCGACTACCTCACCTGGATTGGCGGCGGTACCCTGCTGCTGGCCAGCAATCTGGCGGTGCCCTATCTGCTGCGCAACGATGGCCGCCCGAAACTGGCCATGGTGCTGGTGAGCAGCGGCGCCGTGCTCAATATCATCCTCAACTACATCATGGTGGGTCTGCTGGGACTGGGACTGATCGGTACCGCGCAAGCCACCCTGATGGCAGAGGGTGCGGTGAGCCTGATCGGCCTAGGCTACTTCTTCACCCCCTGGGCGCGGCTTCGCCTCAGCTGGCGGGATCTGGTGCCCAACCTCCCCGCCATGCCGCACCTGCTCTTTACCGGTCTGCCGAGCCTGATTGCCCAGTTCAACCTCGGGCTGCTATTGATGCTGCACAACAGCCAGCTGATGGTGTATGGCAATGTGAAGGATCTGGCGGGCTTTACCGTGGCCGGTTACACCGAAGCGGTCTTTATCGTCATTCTGCAGGGGCTGGCGTTCGGCATTCAGCCGCTCATCAGCAAGGCGGCAGGGGCCAAGCGCCATCGCAACCTCAAGTACCTGATGGAGATGGGGCTCAAGTTCACCTTTATCTACGGCATGCTGGTGTGGCTCACCATCCAGCTGCTGCCGGGACAGGTCGCCATGCTCTATACCGGCGACAAGGATCCCGAACTGCTGGCCGCCGCCATCAGCAGCCTGACCCTCAACCTCGGTGCCATTCCGCTGGAGGGGATCATCATGTTCGGCATCGTGCTGCTGCAATCCATGGCGCGCACCCGTCAGGCACTGGTCATCTCCATCGCCAAAACCGTGTTGCTGCTGCCGCTCATCTTCCTGCTGCCACAACTGTGGGGCCGTGATGGGGTGCTGATGGCCCAGCCCGCGACCGTGCTGCTGCTCACCCTGCCGCTCTGCTGGCTGCTTTGGCGCGAGTGGCTGCGCCTGAAAATGGCCTGCGCGCCAAAAGCCAAACAGCGCCCACAACCGGCCCGCGCACGCGCCGCCGTCCAGCTGGCCCGTTAAGGCCACCCATCCCGCGTAGCAATAAAAAAACCGGCATCCATTGATGCCGGTTTTTGCTATATGGGCGGGTCTGCCTGCCCTCACACAAGGATTCAGGCCAGCACTGTTGCCCCTACTTATGCCAATACTTCTGGCCTGAGCTGGGCCATCAGCCCCGGGTTGTCGGAGTAATCCACCGGAATGGCCACCACAGCAGGCCCCTCCACCGCCAGCGCGGCCCGCAGGGTAGCGCGCAGCTCATCGGCCGAACGCACCGCGAAACCGGCCGCCCCGAACGATTCGGCATAGCGTTTGAAGTCGATGGGGCCAAAAGAGACGCCGGAGGTGCGGCAATACTTCTGCTGCTCCTGCATTGCCACCATGTTGTAGCCGTTATCGACCCAGATGATGTGAACGATATTGCTCTTGAGCCGCACCGCAGTCTCCAGCTCCATGCTCGACTGCATAAAGCTGCCATCCCCCGATACCGAAATCACCTTCTCACCCGGCCGCACCAGCGCCGCACCGATGGCCCACGGCAGTGCCACCCCCATGGTCTGCTGACCATTGGAGATCAACACCTGACGAGCGCGGAAGCTGTAGAGGTAGCGGGCAATCCAGATATGGAAGCTGCCCATGTCGACGCAAAGGGTCATGTCGTCGCGCACCAGATCCTGCAGCTCGCGCACGATACGCAAGGGGTGAACCGGATTGCCGTGCAGATCGTCGGCCCGCATCGCCAGTCGCAGCCGCTGCTGGCGAACACCTTGCAGCAGCCGATCCACCTCGGGGGGACGGATTTTCGGATTGCCCATGATGCGGGTCAGCTGCAACAGGTTGGCCCGGATCGACCCCACCAGCTCGGCGGTCGGGCAGTAGCTGCTATCGATATCGGCAGGCAGCACGTCGATATGGAGGATGCGCCGCTCCCTGTCGCCATTCCACAGCACGGGGTCGTACTCAATGGGGCTGTAGCCGATGCAGATCACCAGATCGGCCCCTGCCAGCAGCTGATCCCCCGGCTGGTTGTTAAAGAGCCCGACCCGCCCGGCAAAGTCATCGAAGTGGCAGCTGTCCACCACCCCGGCGGCCTGATAGGTGCCGGTCACCGGCAGCCGCGCCTTGTCGAGGAAGGCGCGCACTGCCTCGGCATTCTCCGGCCGGCTCGCCATCAGGCCGAGCAGCACCACCGGATTCTCGGCGTTGCGCAGCAGGGTCAATGCCTGCTCCATATTCTGCTCATCGGCGCAGCCCGGCTCAGGCACCTCACGGGGCACCAGCACATTGCCCTGAACCGGCTTGTTGATGATATCCATCGGCAGGCTGACAAACGCCGCCCCCGGCCGCCCCAGCTCGGCAGCGCGAAAGGCGTTGGCCATCACTTCGGAGATCGCCGCCCCGCTGTTGACCTGAGCGCTGAACTTGGTGACCGGACGGCAGAGGTTGACCGTATCCATGCTCTGGTGGGTGAGCTTGAGACCGTCGGCACGGCGCACCGCACCGCCCAGCGCCACCATGGGGTCCCCCTCCGAGGTGGCCGTCGCCAGCCCGGTAATAAGGTTGGAACAACCGGGGCCCGAGGTGACCAGCGCCACCCCCGCCTTGCCGGTGAGGCGCCCCACGGCGGCCGCCATAAAGGCGGCGTTCGCCTCGTGGCGCACCACTATGGTCTCGATGGGAGAGTCCTCCAGCGTATCGAACACCCGATCAATCTTGGCCCCCGGGATCCCGAACACCTGCTTGACTCCTTGCGCCTCCAGATGACGAACCACCAGCTCGGCACCGCACTTCCACTGTCTGTTTTCCATGATATTGCTCCTTGTCTATCAGCCTTCGGCGGCCTGAATGGCGCGATCGAGATCGGCAGGGTTGAGGTCGGCCTGCCGGAAAGCGGGATCCGATGGCAGGGCCAGATTGAGGTGACGCACCACAGAAAGCCGCAGGGTGCCGTGGGCCATGGTGTAGTCGAGCAGATGACCGCCCCCCTTGCGATCGGCGGTGATC
>NZ_CAWNZT010000389.1:10361-15031 GCF_963878965.1 Aeromonas sp. HMWF015
AAAGCCCGCCACATTGACCCCCTGCACGAACGGCGGGCAGCGAAATCCCACCAGAGTCCCCGCCACCGCGGCAAAGCGGAACAGCGGCTGCTGTTCGATGGCTTCCAGCATGGGGCGATAGGGGGGCTCCTGACGCGGCACGGTACGTACCTTGGCCGTCTCAAACTGGCCGTCGAGGCGCAGGGCGACGAAGACGTTGTCGGATCCCACAAGTCGATCCACCCACTGGTGGATCTCGTCACGGCTGAGAGGGTGATCGAAGCGACGCTCCAGACAGGGGCGAAAATGGGTCATCACCGCAAAGGGGGTCTTCTGATCGGCGCGGGCGGGCCGGGCCGAGCCATCGGAGCGCAACTGGTGGATCTGGCGCTCGAAGGCGATCAGCTCGCCATCGAGGTGGTTGAAGGTGCCGAGGCCAAAGTCGCCGTGGCGCAGCAGCTCGCTCATGGTGGTCTCCCCTTCGTAGACCCCCGCCAGCAGGGCGCTCATCAGGGAACTCTGGTAGATCTCGCCACCATCATGCTGCCTGCGCCAGCGGGAAAACTGCTGGCTCACTTCGAGGGCACAGCTGCACCCGGCACTGTCAGATGTTGCAATATGTTCCATTCGGGTTTCACCTCCACCGTGAATCCTGTTAGCGTTCGGATCCAATGGTGACTTGGTTCACATTTCAACACCAATACGCTGATCCCATGACTTTGAGACTCAATCGATATGGAACTTCGTACGCTCCGCTACTTCATGGCCGTTGTTGAAAAGCAGAATTTCACCCGCGCTGCCGAATCACTCAACATGGCCCAGCCGCCGCTGAGCCAGCAGATCCGCAAGTTGGAAGAGACCCTGGGCACCCCGCTGCTGCGCCGTTTGACCCGCAGTGTCGAGCTGACCGAGGCGGGCGAGAGCCTCTATCGGGATGCGGTGCAGATCCTGGCGCTGGCCGATGCGGCAAAGCAGAAGGTTAAGCGGATTGCCCGGGGCGAGCAGGGGGCACTGCGGATCGGCTTTGCCGGCTCCACCGTGCTCCACCCCGCGGTGCTGACCCTGCTGCACGACTATCGGGAGCGCTACCCCGAGGTGGCTCTCAGCCCGCAGGAGGGCACCATGCCGGCACTGGTGGAGGCGCTGCGCAACGATCGGCTGGACGCCGCCATCTTGCGGCTCCCCTGCCGCGGTAGCGAGGGCTTTGCCCATCACCTTATCGAGCAGGAGCCGCTGCTGATCGCCCTGCCGACCAGCCATCCCAAGGCCAAGCCGGGCCCCTTGCCACTGGCCAGCCTGAAGGACGAGAGTTTTATTCTGTTTCCCCACGCCATCGGGCCCGGGCTCTATGACGGCATCGTGGGCCTCTGTCGGGAGGCTGGCTTCGAGCCGATACTGGGACCCGAATGCCCGCAGGTGATCTCCACCGTCGGCATGGTGCAGGCGGGCTTTGGCGTGACTCTGGTGCCCAGCTCGGTGGCGGCGCTGCGCCCACTCGGGGTCAGTTATCACCCCATTGAGGGCAACGGCATGATGACCAGTATCAGTCTGGCGACACGACCACACCCAAGCAGTGCCGTGCTGCGGCACTTCATCGCCCAGATCCGTGCCGCCCAGATACGACAAGGCCTCCCGAAGGAGGCCCTGTTGAACAAGCTTGAACCGGTTTGATGACCAGCTTGCCTGATGCGACTGCTTATTTGACGGTACTGCTTATTTGACAGTCACGCGGGCAAACTTGCGCTTGCCGACCTGATAGACGGCGGTACCGGCACCGATGAGTGCCTTGCCATCTTCCAGCTTCTCGCCATCCACCTTGACCGCACCCTGCTTGATCATCCGCAACGCTTCGGAGGTGGTGGCCACCAGATCGGCCTCTTTCAGCAGGTTGGCGATGGCCAGCCCGTCACCTTCCAGAGCCAGCTCCACTTCCGGCATCTCGTCCGGAATGGCGTTCTTGGAGAAACGCTGGGTGAAATCTTCGTGGGCCGCTTCAGCCGCCGCTTCGTCGTGATAACGGGCGATGATCTCTTTGGCCAGCCAGATCTTCACATCGCGCGGGTTGAGGGTACCGGCCGCGATGCCTGCCTTGAACTCTTCAATTTCAGCCAGCGGACGGAAGGAGAGCAGCTCGTAGTAGTTCCACATCAGATCGTCGGTGATGGACATGATCTTGCCGAACATCTCGCCCGGAGCGTCGTGAACGCCGATGTAGTTGCCTGCGGACTTGGACATCTTCTTAACGCCATCCAGACCCACCAGCAGCGGCATCATCAGCACGCACTGGGTCGCCATGCCGGCATCTTTTTGCAGCTCGCGGCCCATCAGCAGGTTGAACTTCTGGTCGGTACCGCCGAGCTCAACGTCCGCCTTCAGCGCGACCGAGTCATAGCCTTGCAGCAGCGGATAGAGGAATTCGTGAATCGCGATGGATTGGCCGCCGGTGTAGCGCTTTTTGAAGTCGTCGCGCTCCATCATGCGGGCCACGGTCTGCTTGGCCGCCAGCTTGATCATGCCGGTCGCACCCAGCTCGCTCAGCCAGGTCGAGTTGTACTCGATGCGGGTCTTGGCCGGGTCGAGGATCTTGAACGCTTGCTCCGCATAGGTGAGGGCGTTGTGCTTGATGGCCTCTTCGGAGAGCGGCGGACGGGTGGCGTTCTTGCCGGAGGGATCACCCACCATGGCAGTGAAGTCACCGATCAGCAGGATCACTTCATGGCCCAGATCCTGGAAGGTCTTCAGCTTGTTGAGGATCACGGTATGACCCAGGTGAATGTCGGGGGCGGTCGGGTCCATACCCAACTTGATGCGCAGCGGGCGCCCTTCCTTCAACTTGGCGACAAGTTCTTCTTCAACCAGAATTTCTTCCACTCCGCGCTTGATCTCGGCTAGCGCCACCTCGAGCTGGGACATTTTTTGACTCTCCATCACGATTCCACAGGGCCAAACATATTACTGGAATGGCGGGCCAATTGGAAAGGCTGTAAAATCCGTCCATTCTGCCCGACTTCATCTGCTTCTCATGGTTATTTGGCACGCCTTCAACGCACTCCCCCACTGGCACCGCAAGATGGTGCTGATCTTGAGCATCATGATCATGATGCTGGCTGCCTGGCCAAGCGAACAGGCAGTAGCAACACGGGTCGATGAAAACGGCAACGAGATTGCCCTGCGGGAACAGGCGAACGACAACGCAATGAACGACGAGCTAACGGCCGAAGCCGCCCAGCCCGTTACCCCGCCCAAGCCGCGCTACATCACCAAGCAGGTGAAAGTACGCCGTGGCGACAACATGGGAGTCATCTTCCAGCGCATTGGCCTGAGCACCACGGATCTGCACCTGATCGATCAGCTCGAGGGCAGCGATCCCCTGCGGATGCTGCAACCGGGGCAGGAACTCACCTTCAAGCTCACCGAGAACGGCGAGCTGCACAGCCTCTATTACCCCCATAGTCTGGAGCAGGCGCTCAAGGTGAGCCGCAAGGAGGAGACCTTTGTCGCCCGCAACGTCAAGATCGCCCTCGACACCCGCGAACAGGTGAGCAAGGGCGAGATCCGCTCCAGCTTCTGGGGCGCAGCGGTGGATGCGGGGATGACCGAAGATCAGATCATGGACTTGGCCGCCATCTTCGGCTGGGACATCGACTTTGCCCAGGACTTGCAACCGGGAGACAGCTTCCGGGTGGTCTATGAAGACAAGTTCCGCGACGACGAGCGGGTCGCCTCCGGCGATATTCTGGCGGCGGAGTTCGTCAACCAGGGCACCGCCTACCGCGCCGTGCTCAATGAAGATGGCAACTACTACACCCCGGAAGGCAAAGCGATGCGCAAGAGCTTCCTGCGCGCGCCGGTCAACTTCAAATACATCAGCTCCAACTTCAACCCGCGCCGCCTCCATCCTGTGACCGGCAAGATCCGCCCCCATAACGGCATCGACTATGTGGCGCCGGTGGGCACCCCCATCATGGCGGCGGGCTCCGGCAGCGTGGTGGCTGCCGGTTACAACCAGTTCAACGGCAACTACGTCTTTATCAAGCATGCCGGCAACTATGTGACCAAGTACCTGCACCTATCCAAACGCACCGTCAACAAGGGGCAGCGGGTGAAGCAGGGGCAGACCATCGGCACCCTGGGTGGCACCGGCCGCGTCACCGGCCCGCACCTGCACTATGAATTCGTGGTGGGCGGCATTCACAAGAACCCGCGCACCCTCACCCTGCCGCAGGCAGAGACCCTGAGCGGGCGCGAGCTGGCCAACTTCAGGAAGCTGGCGATGCCGCAACTGGCCAAACTCGACAAGCCCGAGCTGCAACTGGCCCAGAACAAGCGGGATAGTCGCGGCAACTAAGTCATCAGGGCTGGCAGGGTGAAGGCCCTGCCAGCCCCTTTTATTGAACCCGCGCCAGGCAGACAGATTGAAATGAGTCCACTCTCAAGCGTAAGATGAGATGGAACACCGGGAGCGGCATGTGGCACGGGCGTAAGGGCTTATCTATCCTGTCTCTCTCACTCTTTTTCCGGTCCGCATTGAGGATGCCCCATGGTTGAGCGTTATATCGGTCTGATGTCAAAGACCACGCCATGTGGCATGGGATGAAAGCCGTTCCCCTCTTCACCCTCTCTGCACACCGCATTTTCAAGCAGCAATGTAAGGAGACACATGGCTGAACGCTATATCGGTCTGATGTCGG
>NZ_CAWNZT010000390.1:0-2266 GCF_963878965.1 Aeromonas sp. HMWF015
AAAGTGTTACGTTCAATAGACCATTACAGGTATAACGAGGATGTCAGAAACAACGAGGTTTCGAGCATCATCTTTAATGTACAGTTGACCCGTGAAGGGCAGCCCTCAATAGAGGGGACTATTACCTTACCGCTTGAAAATGGACAAGATAACGATTACTCTAAGGAGGACTTATTCAGGGAGGTTCATAAACTGATGAACAAGCAGAATGCCCCCCAGTCGGACTGAGTACTCACTGCCACCCCCACTGCATTTGTGCTATTCTTGCTACAATAGCAACGAGTAGCGCCCAAAATGGTCCTCGCTTGAGGACTTTTTTATTTTGTGCTTTAGCGATAAAAGCCATTCAAAATAATTTCAAACCTATATTCCATTTATGATTTAACATCTGAATGGAAATCTAAATATGGCTCACCTTATTGAATCCATGGCCTACACTGGCCAAACCCCTTGGCATGGTTTGGGTAATCTATTACCAGCAAAGCAGTCTTTAGATATCTGGCAGCAAGCTGCCGGGATGGACTGGACCATCGAACAAAGCGATGTGCTCTACAATGTCACCTCGGACGCACTGCATATCCGCCCCTTTGCGATGAGTAAAGTCCTTTACCGCTCCGATACGCTGGCACCACTCTCGGTGGTCTCCAAACGTTACAATGTGGTACAGCCTCACGAGGTATTGCATTTCTATCAGGATCTGGTGCAAGCAGGTGGGTTTGAATTAGAAACAGCGGGCGTATTAAAAGGAGGGAGAAAGTTGTGGGCATTGGCCAAGACGGGCCAGGACATGAGACTAAACGGCGGCGACACCGTGAAATCTTATTTATTGTTGGCGACCAGTTGTGATGGCACTCTCTGTACAACTGCTCAATTTACCTCTCTGCGGGTGGTTTGTAATAATACATTACAGATGGCACTCAACGATAAAGTTGACGCTATTAAAGTGCCCCACTCAACCAAATTCAACCCGAAGCATGTCAAAGAGGTGCTCGGGCTCGGTTTGGCAAACTGGGACCTGTTTCAACGTAATATACACGAACTGAGTCATCGGTCGGTGTCTCCAACTGAAGCAATTATATTTTTCAGTGATTTGATTAATGATCCAACA
Organism: Aeromonas sp. HMWF015; assembly: GCF_963878965.1. Taxonomy (NCBI): domain Bacteria; kingdom Pseudomonadati; phylum Pseudomonadota; class Gammaproteobacteria; order Aeromonadales; family Aeromonadaceae; genus Aeromonas; species Aeromonas sp. HMWF015. The sequence continues at coordinate 1,109 of NZ_CAWNZT010000390.1, forward strand.
GATGATGATGACAACATTGTACTGAGTCGTCCGACCCTGAAATTACAAGAACTATACCAAGGAACAGGAATGGGCTCAGACCTTGTCAGTGCCAAAAATACGGCATGGGGTTTGGTCAATGCTGTCACGGAATATGTCGATCATCATCGTCGTGCTCGCAGTCAGGATAATCGGCTTGATTCCGCCTGGTTCGGCCAAGGTGCTCAGCTCAAAACACTCGCACTTAATCGGGCGCTCACATTGCTGCAATAGTGTTGTTCACATCTCCAAAATGACAACAACTCTCCTGACTGGTGAAAACCAGTCAGGAGAGTTGAGCCATATAAAGTATCGTGCTGATAAAACGAAAAGTGCGATCACATTATCCTTCTATGTCCCTATTCAACCAGACAGGCTGACAGCAATGACTATTGCTGTCACAGAACAACACATCCTTGGGTTCTGCTACTGGCATTGAGTCAATAGCGCAGGCCCTAGAGACACGCCCCAATACGCCCTAAATAGGCACTGTTTTCAAGTCAATAGGCTTGGTTTAAGGCTTTTGAACCATGTCGTCATTATACCCTGCCCTATTGACCAGGAGGAGACCATGGCACTGGTGGGTTATGCCCGCGTGAGCACGGTAGGTCAAAGCCTGGATACCCAGCTCCAGGCGCTGGCTGAGTGCAGCACGATTTTTCAGGAAAAGGTCAGTGGGGCCAGGGACGACCGCCCCCAATTGGCCCAGTTACTGAACTTTGTGCGTGAGGGGGATGTGGTGTTGGTCACCAAGCTGGATCGCTTGGCCCGCAACACCCGTCACCTGTTGGAGATCTCGGAATACCTACAAAGCAAGCAGGTAGCACTGAGGATCTTGAATCTGGGGATCAATACCTCGACCCCTACCGGCAAGCTGATGCTCACCATGATTGGTGCTATCGCCACCTTCGAGCGGGAGCTGATGCTGGAGCGGCAAGCGGAGGGTATTGAGTTGGCCAAACAACGTGGCGTGTACAAAGGCCGCAAACCTACGGCGATGGCAAGAGGAGAAGAAGTGCTGGCTCTTGCCGACCGGGGGCTTGCCAAAGCAGAGATTGCAAGACAAACGGGGATCAGCCTCTCCAGTGTGCAACGCATTCTCAAAACCGCCGCGACGAGTTAAAGCACAACCCCCCCCCC
>NZ_CAWNZT010000391.1:0-2220 GCF_963878965.1 Aeromonas sp. HMWF015
GTCGTGGTTCCCCCGCCACCGGCCGAACCGGAGGTGGTGGATCAGACCTTTAACCTCAGTTCAGATGTGCTGTTCGCCTTTGGCAAAGCGGACCTCAAACAGGAGGGGACGAGTGCGCTGGACGATCTCTACCAGCAGATCGTCGACGTACAGCCCAAGGATGGCAGTGCAGTCGTGATGGGTTATACCGACCGTATCGGTTCGGATGCCAACAATCAGAGGTTGTCAGAAGCTCGGGCCCAAACCGTTGCCGACTTTCTGATCAGCAAGGGATTGCCTGCCGACAAGGTGAGCATCCAGGGCAATGGCGCGAGCAATCCGGTCACCGGCAACCAGTGTGATGCCATCAAGGCGAAGGCGGCGCTCATCGACTGCCTTGGGCCGGATCGCCGGGTAGAGGTGCGTGTCACCGGCGTACAGGGCGGCAGCGAGTAGTTCATCTTGAGGCGATAACCATGTCAGACGTGCAGTAAAAAGGGATGCCGAGGCATCCCTTTTGCTTTGCATCTTCTCGCAGAAATCAGAACGAGGTGCGGCGGTAGCGGCGATATTCCGGATGCCAGAAGTTGGCGTCGATGGCCTGATCGATCACCTCGTCCGGGGTCTGCACCGCCTTGCCCTGCAGCATGGCGGTCTTGGCCACCATCTTGGCGATGTAGCGGGAGACCTGATGGATATCCGCCAGATCCGGCAGCAGGGAACCCTCCTCCCCTTTCACCAGCGGCGAGCACTCCGCCAGCGCGCGGCTGGCCGACATCAACATGGCGTCAGTCACCCGGGTGGCGCCGGAGGCGATAACGCCAAGGCCGATCCCCGGGAAGATGAAGGAGTTGTTGCACTGGGCGATGACGTAGCGCTTGCCCTTGTGCTCCACCGGTGCAAACGGACTGCCGGTGGCCACCAGCGCCTGACCGTCGGTCCAGCGGATAAGGTCTGCCGGCGTCGCCTCGACCCGGGAGGTGGGGTTGGAGAGCGGGAAGATGATGGGACGGGCACAGTGCTTGTGCATGGTCTTGACCACCTCTTCGGTAAACAGCCCCGGCTGACCGGAGACCCCAATCAGGATATCTGGGCGACCATGCTCCATCACCTCCAGCAGGGAGATGTTGTCACCCACCGGCCAGTCGGCGATGCGCTCCACCGGTTGGGAGAGACGGCGCTGGAAGTCGAGCTGGTTGGGGATCTTGTCGGTGATAAGACCAAAGCGATCCACCATAAAGACCCGGCTGCGGGCCTGGGCATCGGTCAGCCCCTCGGCCTTCATCTGTGCCACGATCTGCTCGGCGATACCGCAACCGGCGCTGCCCGCACCGAGGAAGGCAACCCGCTTCTCGGAGAGCTTGGCGCCGGAGGCCTTGCAGGCGGCGATCAGGCTGCCCAGGGTCACGGCAGCAGTACCCTGAATATCGTCGTTGAAGCAACAGAGCTCGTTCTTGTAGCGGTTGAGCAGTGGCATGGCGTTGTTCTGGGCGAAGTCCTCGAACTGCAACAGGATATCGGGCCAGCGGCGCTTGACCGCCTGAATGAAGGCATCGACGAACTCGGCATACTCTTCACCGGAGATGCGAGGATTGCGCCAGCCCATATAGAAGGGGTCATTCAGCAACTGCTGGTTGTTGGTGCCCACATCCAGCACCACCGGCAGGCAATAGGCAGGCGAGATGCCGCCACAGGCGGTGTAAAGCGACAGCTTGCCGATGGGAATGCCCATGCCGCCGATGCCCTGGTCACCCAGACCCAGGATCCGCTCGCCATCGGTCACCACGATCACCTTGACGTTTTGCTTGGTGGCGTTTTGCAGCATGTCATCGATCCTCTCCTTATCCGGATAGGAGATGAACAAGCCACGGGCGCGGCGATAGATGTTGGAGAACTCCTCGCACGCCTTGCCGACGGTCGGGGTGTAGATGATGGGCAGCATCTCGGTCAGGTGGTTGTGCAGCAGACGGTAGAAGAGCGTCTCGTTGGTATCCTGGATGTTGCGCAGGTAGATGTGCTTGTCCATGTCGTTGCCAAACGCCATGAACTGGCGATAGGCGCGCTCGGCCTGCTCTTCGATGGTTTCGATATTCTGGGGCAACAGACCTTCAAGGTTGAAGTTGCTGCGCTCTTCACTGGTGAAGGCGCTGCCCTTGTTGAGCAAAGGGGTCTCCAGCAGGGCGGGACCGGCGTAGGGAATGTAGAGAGGACGTTTCTGGTTATTATCTTCAAACATGGATC
>NZ_CAWNZT010000391.1:2230-5268 GCF_963878965.1 Aeromonas sp. HMWF015
CCTAGGGGCTTGTCTCATTAATTTCAAAGAGTTTGCACATCCGTTGCAAAAGGTTTGCGACCCAGTCGACGAAAGGCGCCGGGGGTCTGACCAGTCAGACGACGAAAGCGGTTGGCAAAGTTGGCTCCATCGCTGTAACCGACCCGGGCCGCCAGCTCGCCAAGTGGCCAGTTGGTATAGAGCAGCAGCTGGCGCGCCTTGTTCATTCTGAGCTCGGTCACCCTCGCCATCGGCCCCATACCGAACGCTTGCTGACAGAGCCGGTGCAGATGGGGCACGGAGCAGGCCATCTGTCGGGCCAGCAGGGCGACACTCCAGGGTTCGTCCAGGCGCGCCTCCACCCGGCGAAACAGTGCCTGCAATCTAAGTTCAGGGGTGCCGCGCACCTCCCCTTGCAGGGTGCGCTCCAGCAGCGCCAGCAACAGGCTGAGCAGTTGAGGTTGCAGCGAAGAGCGAACCCCCTCCCCCTGCATCAGGCTGAGCAGATGGTAGAGCTGATCGCCGCCATCCCCTTGCCAGATACGGTGGCCAAGGCGGTGCAGATGCTGCCAGCGCGGCACATCATCGAGCAAAATCCAGCTGATCTGCCAGCTTTCGCCAATCAGCTTGAGACCACCGGGCACGGCGGCGGGCAGGAAAATCAGTGACCCGGCCGGAATGGCTTGCTCACCCTCGTCGGTGAGCAGCGCGCCACCCTCATCGTGACTCACCATCAGAATGTGAAACTCGGGGCGATTGCGACGGATGAGGTAGTGATCCCGCACCCGGGAGAGGCCGGTCAGGAAGATCCCCGCCTCGCCGAGCAGGGGCAGCCCTTCACGTCCCAGCATCTGCTCTTCACAGGCTGGCGCTATCTCCAGACACTCGCTGGCAAATGGCATAACACCTCAACAGGATAGTTTTACACAAGAAAATCGAGAGCACCTCACAGTGAAGCCGCTCGCCACTCCCCCTATCATACCCATGACAAACCTTGCTTTTCTCATACCCGGTTAACACTAATGAATTATTGGCAAGCGATTTTAAAACAAACCACCGATCGCGAGTTCATGACCCGATTGTGGCGGCTGGCTCTGCCTGTCTCGCTGCAATCCATGATGTTCTCCCTGCTCGGCCTCATCGATATCATGATGGTGAGCCAGCTTGGCACCACGGCTGTGGCGGCGGTCGGCTTGGGTAACCGGGTCTTCTTTTTCAATCTGCTGGTGATAGCGGGCCTCGCGGGCGGGGTCTCGGTATTGGCAGCACAATACTTCGGGCGCGGGGAGATGGCCGGGGTGCGCCGCTCCCTGGCGCTGGCCATAGTGGGCGCTCTGCTGGTCACCCTGCCCTTTGCCTTCATCTATGTGTTATCACCGGGCAGCGTGCTGGGTTTTGCCAGTCAGGATCCGGCACTGCGCGAGCTGGCGGATCAATTCTTGATGATCACCGGCGCTACCATCCTCTGTACCGCCATCGTGGTGCCGCTGGAGTCAGCCCTGCGCTCGGTCGGCAATGCCGCCGCGCCGACCCGCATCGGCATTATCGCCATCATCGCCAACGTCATCCTCAACTACGCCCTCATCTTCGGTCACTTCGGCTTCGAGGCGATGGGGGTCGCCGGTTCGGCCTGGGGCACCACCATTTCCCGGCTGCTGCAGACAGCCCTGCTGCTGCTCTACGTAAAGCGTTATGAGGCGCGCCTGATCCCGCGCGCACCAGACTGGCTGGCCGCCTTCAAGCGCAAGGAGGTGATGCGCTTTATCCTGATCGCCCTGCCGCTGCTGTTCCATGACGGCCTCTGGGCCTTCGGCATGCTGATTTACGGCTTTCTCTACGCCCATCTTGGCACCGATTCGCTGGCCATCATGACCACCCTCGGCACCCTGGAGAGCATCCTTATCTCCCTCTTCTTCGGACTGGCGGTGGCCTGCTCCACCCTGCTCGGTCACCGGCTCGGGGCCGAGGAGTACGAGGTCGCCTGGCAGCACTCCCAGCTGTTCCTGCTGCTGGCACCGATTGGCGCGCTACTGGTGGGGATCATCGTCTGGCTGCTGCAAGCCAACCTGCTGCAGTGGGTCGGCAACCTGCCCCCCGAGCTGATGACAGAAGCGGGTCAGGTGCTCGGCATCATGTGCCTCGGGATGCTGCTCAAGGTGTTCAACATGGTGGGGATCATCGGAGTGCTGCGCTCTGGCGGCGATGTGAACTACAGCATCTTTATCGACATCGTCGGCATGTGGTGCATCGGCATCCCGCTCGCCTGGGTGGCGGTCACGCTGCTCGGCTGGCCCCTCTCCTGGGTGGTGGCGGTGGTCTTGCTGGAGGAGCTCAGCAAGGTATTGCTGGTGCAGCGCCGTATTCGCCAACGCTGCTGGTTGAAGAATCTGGTGATCGGATAAACAGCCACAAATCGGGGTCATATCAATGACAGAAAAACCCTGTTTGCAGTATGCTGGGCGCCTCTTCAATCAGAGGCAGGGATCCACGGTTTCCCTGTCCAGTAGTCGTTTAAGGAGACGAGCATGCAACCACAGAAAGAGCTGATCACCGAGACGGCCCTGCTTGAGATGGCCAACAAGATCATCAAAGAGCATGAAGACTTCATCCACGGTATGCGCGCCGATTCGGTGGAGCAGAAGGGGGATATTCTGGTGTTCAAGGGGGAGTATTTCCTGGCCGAAGACGGCACCCCGACCGGCAAGACCATGGCAGTCTTCAACATGTTCAAGCTGCTGGCCCAGCAGCTCTCCGGCAAGTACAAGCTGGCCTGATCGCACCAGCTCATTGCCAACAGATGCCGCCCTCAGGCGGCATCTGTTTTTGCGCGGTTCTGCCCCTCGACCACCACGCAGTTGCGTCCCGCCATCTTGGCCTGATAGAGACACTCGTCGGCACGGTTGATCAGAATATCGATGGTGTCATCGGCACGAGCCATGGCAATCCCGATACTCACCGTCACCTCCAGCAATTCGTCCGAGGTGGGGCTCTTCACCAGCCGCGCCTCGACGGCAATGCGCAGCCGCTCAGCCATTTTGCTCGCCAGTGCCGGATCGGCG
>NZ_CAWNZT010000392.1:0-10116 GCF_963878965.1 Aeromonas sp. HMWF015
CACTCAACCCCTCGGGAGCATGCCACGTGTCTGATGCGACTGTTTCTTCGGGAAGAATACAGTTTGGCAACATCAAATCGACGGGTTGTATATGCAAACCGCGCGCCATAATTAATGCGCGTTGCATAACATTATCAAGCTCTCGCACATTTCCTGGCCATTCATATGACAACAGCAATTGACACGCCTGCTTACTCAGGCGATAACCCTGCTGAGGTGCATAACGCTCAAGAAAATAGTTGGCCAGAGGAATAATATCGTCAGGACGATCACGCAATGCGGGCCAGCTCATAGGCAAAACATCAAGACGATAAAACAGATCTTCACGGAACAATCCATTAGCAACCAAAGTACGCAGATCTTTATTGCTGGCGGCAATGATTCGAACATCAAGAGCAATCGTTTGATTGCTGCCAAGTCGCTCAACTTCTTTCTCCTGCAAAACCCGTAATAACTTTGCTTGCAAGTTCAAAGATAATTCAGATATTTCGTCCAATAACAGGGTCCCCCCCTGTGCCAACTCAAATTTTCCAGGCTGGGCAGATATAGCACCGGTAAATGCACCTTTATTGTGTCCAAAAAGAATTGACTCAAGCATTGTCTCAGGAATAGCCGCGCAATTAATTGCAACAAACGGTTTTTCAGACCTAACTGACATATCATGAATATAACGGGCCAACCGCTCTTTACCGGTTCCTGACTCACCCCCGATCAGAATGGTGGCAGAGGTTTTGGCTGCACGTCGAGCCAGTTGCAAGACCTGCAGGCTCATGGGCGACACAGCGATAAGATTGGGAATCGCCTGACGAAGGCGTAAAGCACCACGGACAGCATCGAGCAATTGCTGGGAGCGGAAGGGTTTGACTATATAATCTATAGCTCCGGCACATATGGCTTCTGCAGCAATTGCGGCCTGATGCTCATTAACCATAATGACACAATCGAGCCCTTCAAACTCATGCAGAATACGTGGTCCAAGCTCGGTCATGGCATCCATATCGAGCAGGATCAAGTTGATATTATTGTCAACAATAATGCCCTTTGATTGTTTAACAGAATTAACGCTTGATACCCTGATGCCTTCCTTGGATAGGATTTTTTCAACCTCATTTTCGGCAACTATTAGCGACTGAATCAATAATATATGTGGTTCAGCCAAGCTATCGCCACACGACCCGATTATTTTATTTATTGATAATCCCGAAGACATAGACGTCTGACACCTGTGATTGTGGATAGAACAATCAATAGAACTGAAGTATCAGGCACAAAGGAGCAATACAAGGTCATACTGGAAAAACAGCATACCCAATATCTATATGGTAACAATTTTGTATCCAAATTCACCTTGGTAACCCCGCTGTCATTAGCTTTCATGCTGTTAGACCGGAGGCTTTGCGTCCTGACTTTTCAGTTCAGTTTGCCCTTACAATGTGATAACACGCCCGACCTGATTGCCTAGGCGTGTAGCAACACAATTAATATTGTTTTTGTTATTTAACTTTCACACATTGCTGCGTCAATTTTCGCCACATCATATAGTATTCATACGGCAATTCAAGCAAAGGCGGAAAAAACACTTCCCCATCAGCGCATTTATCCAACAGCAATTAACCAAGTGTACCAATTACCTCTACCCGTAACTCTTCCGGTATTTCGTTATAAGAAAGCACTTTGAGTCCCTTTGAAAATGATCGGGCATAACGGGCTATTAACGGTCTCAGTTGCGGCATAACAACCAACACAGGGGCATGTCCCAACTGCTGCAACTGCTCCTTCACCAACGGCATATTTTGCTGCAATTGGGCCAGCAGTTGTGGATCAACCGGGAAGCTGTCCAGCTGGATTTTGCCCTGCTGTTGTGACTGATTCATTGCAGCCAGCAATGTCTGCTCAAGGCGATCATCCAGCGTAAACGTAGCCAGCACATCGCGATTGCCAATGGCCTGCCGCACAATCTGGCGCTTCAAGGCACAGCGCACATCGGATGCCAGCAGGACAGGGTCTTTGGTCAGCTCGCTCGCATCCAGCAGCGTCGTGGCAACGGTTCGGATATCGGTAAGACTGACCTGCTCCTTTAGCAATTGACGAAACACTCTCAATTGCTGCATCTGAGTCAGCGCCAGATTGAGCTCTTCAGCCAACCGGGGGGACTGACTGGCCAGGTATTGGCCCAGCTTGCCCACTTCATCGTGACCAAACAGCGCATCAAGCTGTTCACGCAACAGCTTGCTGGCGTGAGTGGCAATCACGGTGGCCGAATCCACCACCGAGTAACCAAGATTAAGGGCCTTGGCCTTTTGCTCCGGGGAGATCCAGACCGCACTCATGCCGTAGGCCGGGTCCTGGGTCAGCTCGCCATCGAGCGCACCATAAGTCTCACCACTGCTGATGGCCATCAAGCGCTGACAATCCACATTCCCCATCGCCAACGCGACACCGGACAACTTGATCCGGTACTGATCCGGCTGCAACTGCAGATTGTCGCGCACCCGGATCTCGGGGAGCAGAAAACCGTATTGCTCGGAGAGGGTTTTGCGGATCCCGCGCACTCGTGCAAGCAGTTCAGCCCCTTTATCCGTTTCAGCCAGAGGAACCAGACGATAACCAAGCTCGATGGCGACTGTATCGACTGGCGGTAAATCCTGCCACTCCAGTGCCTGCTGTTCAGGCTGAATCATTTGACGAGTCAGCTCTTGCGCTGCATCCAGATCCGGCACATTGACGGCTCGTTTGCTGACACTCCAGCCAGTCCAGGCCAGTACAGCTGCGAAACTGAGGAATGCGAGCATCGGCATCCCGGGCACCAGACCCAGGATCAGCATGATGGTTGCAGAGGTATAGATAACACGAGGCGATGCCAGGATCTGCTGACCAACCTGATCAGCCATCTCCCCCTCATCACTGACCCGGGTCACGATAATGGCCGCAGCAGTCGACATCAGCAGGGACGGGATTTGGGCAACCAGACCATCACCAATGGTCAGCAGCGCATAACGCTGGAAGGCTTCGGCAACGGGCAAGGCATGCTGGAAGATACCGATGGCCAACCCACCCACCAGGTTGATGATCAGCACCAGCATGCCAGCTATCGCGTCACCACGAACGAACTTGGAAGCACCATCCATCGCACCATAGAAGTCCGCCTCGCGCGCGATCTCCTCACGGCGAGCCCTGGCTTGATGCTGATCCATGGTGCCGGCATTCAAGTCGGCATCGATGGCCATCTGCTTGCCGGGCATGGCATCCAGAGTGAAGCGGGCGGATACTTCCGAAATCCGCTCGCCACCCTTGGTGATCACCACAAAGTTGATGATCATCAGGATCACGAAGACCACCAGACCGACGACATAGTTGCCACCGATCACCACTTCACCGAATGCCTGGATGACCTTACCGGCCGCTTCATGCCCCTCGTGACCATGCAGCAACACCACCCGGGTAGAGGCCACGTTCAGCGACAGCCGCATCAAGGTGGCAACCAGCAATACGGTTGGGAATACCGAGAAATCGAGTGGTCTGCGGGCCGAGACGGATACCAGCAACACCAGTACCGCCAACACGATGTTGAAGGTAAAGAGCGCATCCAGCAGCCAACCGGGCAGAGGCAGGATCATCATGGCCAGAATGGCCAATAACATCAGCGGAATTGCGGTATAGGATTGGGTGAATACACGCCAGTTCACAACTTACCTCTCAGGTTGACGTAACTCGGGCGGTACATATAACGGGGCAAGAGGGGTCGGTTTCCTCCCCTTGCCTGCCTCATACGCCCTTAACTGCAATACATGGTTCAATACATAGGCAACTGCCGTGTACAGCCCTGCGGGAACTTCCTGATCCACCTTGGTCGAGTGATAGATGGCTCGTGTCAACTCGGGCAAGCTCATCACCATCTTGTCATGCTGTTTGGCGACCTGACGGATCCGCTCGGCCATGCTGTCGACCCCTTTGGCAATCACGAAAGGGGCATTGGCTCGCGTCGCATCATATTTTATTGCCACCGCATAATGGGTCGGGTTAACGATGATCACATCCGCCTGTGGTACCCGCTGCTCGATACGCGCGCGGGCAAGCATTCCCTGTACCTGGCGGATTTTGGCTTTGATTTCGGGACGCCCTTCGCTGTTCTTGTGCTCATCCTTGACCTCTTGTTTGGTCATCCTGAGCTGCTTGTTAAGCGACCAGCGCTGATAGGGCACATCCAGCACGGCAATCAGCATCTGTACACTCCCCAGCAGAATAAATGCCTGGGAGAGGATCCGTAGCGCCTGTTCGAGGGCCGCCTGAGGAGGCATCCGGTTCATCATCAACAAGGAAGGCCATTGATGATTTAACATCAACGCCAGCGTGCCGCCGATCAGCGTCACCTTGAGCAGTGACTTCAGCAACTCCATCAGGCTGTTCTTGGAGAACATCCGCCCCAGCCCCTTCAAAGGGTTCATCTTCTCGCCACTGGGTAGCAGCTTTTTCCAGGTCAACGCCATACCGCCCGGCACTATGCTAAGCAACACCAGCATCAGGGCCAGAAAGCCAAACAGGGGCAGCAGCACCCACAGCATGTTTATGAGCGCTTCACCCAACCAATGGATCATCATCTGCGGGTCACGGGCACCTTGCCAGTCAAAACGCTGCGGACGCTTCATCAACTCGGCAAAGAACTGGCCAAACCCCGGCACCATCCACTGCATCACCAACCCGCCAAGCAGCAGCAAACCGGCAGAACTGAGCTCTTTTGAGCGGGCGATCTGCCCCTCATCTCTCGCTTTCTGGCGTTTCTGGCTGGAGGCTTCTTCGGTTTTGTCCTGTGCGCTGTTCTGACTCATGCCGGGGTCAAGCCTCGCAGCTGTTCAAGCACATGGGTAACCAAATCCAGATAACGGGAGGGCACACCACTGATGGAGAGTGCCATGGTGAGCAACCCGAGCAACAGGGTCATGGGAAAACCGAGGGAGAAGATATTGAGCGAAGGGGCAGTCCGGTTCATCACCCCGAAGGTCAGGTTAACCATCAACATGGCAACAACGGCAGGCAACGTCAGCAACAGGGCGGCACCGATAGACCAGCCAAACAACCCGATTACACCTTTCATATCGATCAGATCCAGAGATGAACCCGGCGGCCAGCTACGCAGGCTCTGCACCAGAATATCCAGTACCACCAGGTGGCCATTCAGCCCCAGAAAGAGCAAGGCGCAAAACACCATCATGACCTGACTGATGATGGGGGCAGAATCCCCGTTGACCGGATCATTCATCACCGCCATCGCGAGCCCCATCTGCATGGAGAGGATCTGCCCCGCAGTGGTCATCACCATATAGAGCAGCTGGACACACAGACCAAACAGCAAACCAAACAGCAGCTGCTCCACCGCCAGGACCAGCGCACCGGCACTGAAAGGATCGACAACCGGCATATCCTTCATCATGGGGGCGAGCAGCAGGCTGATAATAAACGCCAGCATCAGGCGAACTTGCGCAGGCACCCGGGTATCCCCAAAAACCGGCATCACCCAGAATGCCATACCGATCCGGATAAACGGCCACCACCACTGTCCCAACCATGCGGTCAGGTCAGCAGCACTGAGGGACAGCAGCGAATTCATCCGATAAACCCGGGAATTTTAAGAAAAAGATCCTGGAACAAGGTGGTTATCTGCGACAACAGCCAGTTACCCGTAAAGATAAGGGTCATCAGAGTCACGATAAAACGGGGAAGAAAACTGAGCGTCTGCTCCTGGATCTGGGTGGCCGCCTGAAAAATACTGACTACCAAACCTACGATCAGGCCCGGTACAATCAGCACCGAGACCATGGTCACCACCAGATTGACCGCGCCACCAACCAGGGCAACGCTCTGCTCAGGGGTCATATCAGCCTCCCCCACCAAAGCTGGCAGCCAAAGTGCCGACGGTCATCGACCAGCCATCGACCAGCACAAACACCATCAGTTTGAAGGGTAAGGAGATGATCAGCGGTGAGAGCATCATCATCCCCATCGCCATCAAGACGCTGGCGACCACCAAGTCAATCACCAGAAAGGGGATAAACAGCATAAAGCCAATCTGAAATGCGGTATTCAACTCACTCAAGACAAACGCGGGCAACAGCACACCGAAAGGCACATCCTCTTTAGCGACCGTAGTTGGTTCGCCAGAGATGCGCAGCATCTGCTCCAGATCCGGTTCACGGGTCTGGGCCAGCATGAATTTGCGCAGGGGTTTTTCTGCCTTGGCGATCCCCTCTGACAGGGTTATTTCATTCTGGTCATAAGGGACAAATGCATTCTGATACATGTCCGTCCAGACCGGACGCATAATCACCACTGTCAGGATGAGGCTGATGCCGATCAGCACCCGGTTGGGAGGACTCTGCTGCAGGCCAAGTGCCTGTCTCAATATGGCCAGTACGATGATGATCCGGGTAAAACTGGTCATCATCAGTAACAAGGTCGGGAGCAGACCCAGCAGGGTCATGAAGAAGAGGATCTGCAACTTGATGTTGTAGTCCTCGCCCCCTGAAGCGCCTGGCGATACCGAGAACAGGGTCATGTCCGCCCCCCAGCCGGGCAGCGAAAATAACAGCAGCGTCAGCAGCAGATAGCGCATCAGTCGTCCATGCCACCCAGCAGGTTGGTATCGATGACATCGACCAGGCGCAGACCATATTTGCCATTCACGACGACGACTTCGCCCTTGGCAAGCAGACGGCCATTCACCCGCACATCCAGCGGTTCACCCGCCAGCTTGTCCAGCTCAATGACAGCCCCCTCCTCGACGCGCATCAAATCGCCGAGCGGCACTTCGGTACTGGCCACTTCCAGCGTCACCTTGACCGGGATCTGGCGAAAGAAGGAGAGATCCCGCTGTTTGCTGCTACTGGTGGGGGCCAAGTAGTCTGCGGCGCTAGGCATGCTGATGTCGTCACCAAACAGTTGATCAAGTCCATCCAGATCCAGCGGATCATTCATATTGTGCTCGCTCATGATTAAATTTACTCCTCTACAACCGTCGCAACCTGATAGACCAGGCTGCCTTTGTGTTCTGCGATTCGTCCACTGAAGCAGGGACGGCTGCCAATCAGTGCTGGCACAACTTCAGGCAAGTCCAGTGACAGCACATCACCCACCTTGAGACACTCAAGATCCGCCAGCGTCATGGACAATTGGCCCATCACCCCCCGCAGACGTACCGGGACATGAGTCAGAGCCTGTTCCAGCTGACCTGCTGGCAATGAATGACTGACCGGAGAAATGGACTCCTCGGGGGGAAGCAACCACATCTGCCAGTGATGAGTGCAATTACCTGCCTGCAGGGTTGCCTGCGTGGTCCAGAGCTGACGGTGGGCGATGGAATCCCGTGGCACGACATGCAACTGCCACTTCAGATCCCCCAACCCCAGACAAGCACACCAGATATCAACCTGATACTGGCAAAGCCGCAATAACAGCCGCTGTTCGGTATCGGTCAGCCCTTTGCCAGACTGAACATGCTCCTCTTTTTGCTGCAAGGTGCCGCCGAAAAAGAGGACCGCAAGACGATAGATGACCAGGGGTGCGATCGAGAAATAGACGGCGCGCTGTGGTTCAAGCGGACTTCTCGCCTCGACCCAGATATGAGCGTCATCTGTCTCTGCCGGACCAGAAAAGGCAAACTCGCCATAATTCAGTTCGCACTCCGCACTATTGAACAGCTGGGCCATACAACTCGCAGCTTGCAGGGAAAATGTGCTCAACTGGCCATTGACCTGCTTCAAGCGGGCGTGATTAAGCCGCTCGACACCCAACAGATCATAATGAGGCAGGGTTCTGCCCCGTTCTGCGCTAAGCAGCCGGGAAGGTGTGAGCATTGCGCTGCTTGATGACATTAATAATCCACCTTAACCATTTCATCTCGCCTTACTGCCACAGGGTCGCTCATCAGGCCAGCAGTGTGATAGATACAGACAGTCCAGCCGACGTATATCGACCAAAAAGGGTGAGAACTTTATTACAGATTCCAGAAAGCCGCCATGCGGTGCATCTCGGCGTGAATAATAAAAATCCCGGTGCCGTTAGGCACCGGGATTTTAGCGTGACGGTTCACGCGGAATGAGGTCGGAGTCGGCCTGTAAGCCGGGTTCTGTACCGGGTTGCCCCGGGTAGCAATCATTCCTCTAGGCCAGCAATCGCTCGCTGGCTCAAGCAACCTACCCGCCCCCAACGCGGGCCGCGCCAATAGGGGCCTATTTGGTCTTGCTTCGGGTGGAGTTTACCGTGCCACGAACTGTTGCCAGTCGCGCGGTGCGCTCTTACCGCACCCTTTCACCCTTACCTGATCCCTTGCGGGCCATCGGCGGTCTGCTCTCTGTTGCACTGGTCGTAGGCTCACGCCCCCCAGGCGTTACCTGGCACCCTGCCCTGTGAAGCCCGGACTTTCCTCCCCTCCGCCCGTCTGTCCCGAGGGACACAACGACGAAGCAGCGATTGCCCAGCCAACTCCGAGGCGCGGATTATAGCCTTGCGATACGCACGGGGTAAACCGGCAATTCCCGTTTACAGCCATTTATCGCGCTTTGGTCCCCGCTTACATGCTGAATGCTCGCCGGTTCGGAGGATTGCACAGGTCAGAAAACAGTCTGCTGGCCTATTTCATCGGCTCAATAGTACTCGAGACCATATTTGTAGAGGGCATTCTTCTTCACACCGTGGATCTCGGCAGTCAATGCCGCCGCTTTTTTAAGCGGAAGTTCGGCCACCAGCAACCCTAGAGTACGGATCGCCTCGGCTGGCAAATCCTCTTCCTCTTTGGAGGCGCCAGCCACGACCAGCACAATCTCGCCGCGGCAGCGGTTGTCATCTTCACCAAGCCAGGCCAGCATTTCGGAAGCAGGCAGACCGTGGATCGACTCGAAGGTCTTGGTCAGCTCACGGCACACCACCACCTGACGCTCGCCGAGAATGCGAGCAATCGCTTCCACTGTATCCTGCACACGGCGCGGGGATTCGTAGAACACCAGCGAACGGGTGTCTTCAATAACGGCTTGCAGACGATCATCGCGCCCCTTGCTCTTGGCGGGCAGGAAGCCTTCAAAGGCAAATCGATCGGTGGGCAGACCGGCCGCGCTCAAGGCGGTGATGGCGGCACAAGGGCCGGGCAGCGGCACCACTTTGACCCCGGCTTCACGACAGCGGGTGACCAAGTGATAACCGGGGTCGCTGATGAGCGGAGTGCCGGCATCGGAGACCAGCGCAACACTCTTGCCCTCTTTGATCCGACCGATCAGTACATCGGCCTTCTGCTGCTCGTTGTGATCGTGCAGGGCGAAGGTCGGCACCGAGATTTGGTAGTGGCTGAGCAGGATACCGGTATGACGGGTATCTTCGGCTGCCACCAGATCGACACTGCGTAAAATGTCCAATGCACGCAGGGTGATGTCCGCCAGATTGCCGATCGGAGTGGGGACTATATACAGGGTTGGGATGTCACTCATGGGATCTCCGAGTGCCCCGACAATTGTGTCGCCATATTGGCCCGTTTACACTATGGGGAACTTCAACACTGGTCGGGGAATGAACTTGAACCGGGTTACAAAGCAGCTAAGTGTATCACGACTCTTCGGCATCATACTCGCGGCAGTACTGCTCGCCGCCTGTGCGTCGGAGCCCAATCAACCGTCAGGGCCGTCAGGCATGCCCTCTGCGTTCTCCAATCTGACCAAGAATGCCCAGTGGTATCTTGAGCAGGTGGACTCGGCCAAGCCGGCCGAGGCCTTTACCTGGCAGATGCTGGCGGCACGCAGCTATCTGGCGCTAGGCCAGGCCAAACCGGCCTCGGCACTGTTCCAGCAATTGCAGAAGCAGGCCAAGGATCCCGTTCAGAAGGCGCAGTTGCAGCTGCTGCAAGCCCATCTGTTGCTGGCGCAAGGCCACGCCAATCAGGCGCTGATCCTGCTGGAAGGCAAACCCGAGGTGGTGCTGGATGCCGATACCCAAAAGGATTGGTATCGCCAGCGCGTCGTGCTGCAGCTCGACATCAACAACAAGTTTGGCGCAGCCAAGTCGTTGATTGCACTGGAGCCCTACTTAAATCAGAGCGAGCAGGCGACCAACCATCAGCAGATCTGGTCGTTGCTCAAA
>NZ_CAWNZT010000393.1:0-1072 GCF_963878965.1 Aeromonas sp. HMWF015
CTCAGGTCATGGTGGCGACTGTACCACCTAAAATGGTGTCCGGGATGATTAGACCATATATGGACGCCCCCGGGTTGTGCAAGACCTGAACTGATACGGTTTGCGACCATATATCCGGCGTTATGATGGGATTAACTCCCTCGCCATGATGTCATCCGAGCCTTGCTTCCTTATCACTACACCGGTATATGCATACCCAGGTCTAATTCAGGCTGTTACAAGGACGGCACCCGTTTCTTCGTCAGTGCCTGCAAACTCAGTAACGTAGATTTTCTAAGCAAATATCAAATTAACTTCCTGCAAAAGCTCTGCTCATACTGAAATCAACCGAGTCAGTTAGTACGAGCCAGATAATCCGGGTTAACTTATTCGCCAGGGCTACGGTGGCTTTCAAGAACCCGCGCCGCAATTCAATTGCCTTCACCCATCTCCCTAAACTGTCATCCCGTTTTTGCACACAGCGCATCACCGCTCGAGCGCCATGGATGATCAAGGTCCTCAAGTTACGATTACCGTTCTTGGTCATGGATGAAAGCCGTTGTTTTCCACCTGAACTGTGCTGTCGAGGGACTAAGCCACACCAAGCAGAAAGCTCACGGCCGCTGGAAAACTGGGCGGCATCAACCTCACTGACCACCGCAGCGGCAATCAGTGGCCCGACACCAGGAATCGTCAATAAGTGGTGATAGGCAACCTGTTGGCTGGACAGTTCAGCTAGTTCCTTATCCAAGGCATCAATTCGTTCAGTGAGCATCTGCATATCTTTTCGTAACAGGCTCATTAGTCGGCGAAGAGCGAAGGTTATCGTATTGTCTCCGTCTTCAAGCACTTCTGGCAGTTGTTGTTGAAGACGTTGTAACCCGGCTGGAATAATGACTCCATACTCAGCAAGTAATGCCCGTAGTTGGTTAGCCAGAGCGGTTCGCTGCTCAACTCTGAGCTGGCGAGCACTACGTAACGCCTTGATATCTTGTTGTTCTGTAGTTTTAACTGATACGAAGTGGATCCCTGGTCGGCAAGCGGTTTCACAAATAGCTAATGCATCGTTGGCATCATTCTTCTGGTGTCTTGT
>NZ_CAWNZT010000394.1:0-1934 GCF_963878965.1 Aeromonas sp. HMWF015
CCATCACCAGCGGGCCGTCGAAGGTGGGGGCGCTCACTTTGCCCAACAGCAGGGCCACGGCATAGCCCGCCAGCATGGCGATCATGATGGCGGAGAGGCGCAACCAGGGGTTGCGACTGCGCTGCAGCAACACGATAAGGCCGAGCACCAGCAGGGAGAGGAAGAGGTTGGTGTGACTGGCGAAGCTGCCATCAGAGAGGGCTGCATAGCCGCCGCCCATGCTGATGAGACCTACCTTGATCAAGGTAAGGCCGATCAGCAGCACCACGATGCCGGTGACCAGCGGGGTGATGATCCGTTTCACCAGATGGAGGAAGCGGCTCATCACCACGATAGTGAGTGCGGCAACCATCATGGTGCCAAACAATGTGCCTAACAGATCCTCGGTGGGCATGGCCGCCTGTTTGAGGGCGAGACCGGAGGCGATGATGGGGCCGAGGAAGTTGAAGCTGGTGCCCTGTACCGAGAGCAGGCCGGAACCGATGGGGCCGAAGCGGCGAGTTTGAATGAAGGAGGCGATGCCGGACATGACCAGCGACATGGAGACGATATAACGGGTGTCGGCGGCAGGGAGGCCGAGGGCATTGGCGATAATCAGGGGCGGGGTAATGATGGCGACAAACATGGCGAGCATATGCTGCAGGGCGGCGAACAGCGTCTGGGGCAGAGGCGGGACATCCTCTATGCCATAGACCAGTTCGCTATGGGCTCGCCTGGGTGGATGTGCCTCTCGATTGGCGCGTGTGACAGCAGCCTGTTCCATAAGTACCTCGAATTGTGTGGGGAGGGGGAGAAAATTGGGCGCTATTGTAGTGATTGAAATGAGGCTGACCAGCGCTAATTATGCAAAAAAAGGTTTATTTTTTGATGGGTTGAAACGTTTGCGCGCTGCGATTATCATCTGTCGGTTTGTGTGACCGACCTCTCCTTTTTATTCTCCCCGCTAATAACAATTTTACCACTTTGTAGGTGTAGAATGAGCCCTCAGTATTCATCGTGGAGACTCTGGATGCTCAAGTTGTCAGAGTTCTGGAGTGCGAGGGTTCACTCCGAAGATTTTACTCGTACTCGCATGGGCTTTATGACGGTGCGTTTGCGCCTGTTGACCTGCTTGCTGATGCTTGGATTGCCCGCCTGGGCCGTGGTGGATTGGTTGACCTTGCCCGCCGTTCATTTCGAGCAGCTGTTTCAGGCCAGGATCTTCTGCACCCTGGCGCTCTCGCCACTTATTCCGCTCTCGTACCTCATCCACTTCAAGCGGGAACGGATGAAGCTGGCCCTTGGCTACCTGATGGCCGTGATGATGCTCTTCTCCCTCTTCTGCCTGAACAGCTTTGGCGCTGGACAGGAGTTGCAGGCGGGTTATGCGGCCTTTCCCTATCTGCTGATCACCCTGTTTGCCATCTTCCCCATCCCCCTCTCCCTCGGCTTGCAACTGGCAGGCGTGGTACTGGTGACCATGCTGCTGGGCCACTGGCTGCTGGTGGGCCAGAGCATCTGGAGTCAGGCCACCCTGAATCAGGTGTGGGTGCTCGGCATGTTTACCATGGCCAGTTGCTGGGTGCAGTGCGGCCAGCTCAACATGCTGCTGCGGCTCTATCGGGAATCGACCACTGATGAGCTGACCGGCATGATGAACCGCCGGCTGCTGATGAAGCAGCTGGAGCAGGCCAGAATCCGGCTGCAACTCAAGAAGAAGCCCTTTGCGGTGATGTTGCTGGATCTCGATCGCTTCAAGCGGATCAACGATATCTACGGCCATCTGGCGGGGGATGCGGTGCTCAAGGAGGTGGCGACCACCCTGGGGGAGCAGCTGGAGCCTGACATGGTGCTGGGGCGTTATGGCGGCGAAGAGTTTGCCATCCTGATGCATAACTGCGCCGATCCGGCACTGGCGAGCAAAATGGCTGAGCGGCTGCGCATTGCCGTCGAGG
>NZ_CAWNZT010000395.1:0-2490 GCF_963878965.1 Aeromonas sp. HMWF015
GAAAACAATGCTGTTTCTTGGGGATTCACACGAGGATATAATCGTCCGTAACTTACGCGCTTTAGGATATAGTGAGGATAATAAATTAAACGCTGAACTCGTAAAAATTTCACATCATGGCAGCCAATACAATACAAGTATAAATTTTTTATCACTCATAAACTCTCCACGACACATTATTTCCACTAACGGATTAAAACATGGTCTGCCCAACAAAAGAACTATTGCTAGAATCCTTGCGTCGAGCAATGGAAACATTTGTTTTAATTATAAAGGCGTGATAGATAATCTGTTATTACCTACCGAAAAAGATACTTACTCTTCGCGTTTTGAAGCTATTGAAGGCGAGATTTGGCTATAAAATGACAACTTCAGAAATAATAGCCTCCTATTGCGTTATGGTAAATCAAGGCAGTGGCGTTTTGGTCAACTCCATGTCACAGGAATACTCATACGTGTTAACTGCTGGGCATGTAATTCAGGAAGATATCGCCGAAATTGTGGTTACTGACCATAAGGGTAAGAATATTAAGGTGTTAGATATCCTTTTTCACCCTGACGGTACACACAAAGCTAAATATGATTGTGCTATATTAAAGGTAGTATATGAACCAAGCATTGATCAAAAACTGTCTGCCATAACAACTTTGCCACCTCTAACAAACCTCACCTTGGTTGGTTTCCCCGCTACAGAGAGGCAAAGCTCCTCTCCAATCAAGCATTATGATGGACACATAACAAGCGTAGTAGACAGCCATATTATCCTAACACTCGAAGGTATTCCTGGGAAGGCAACAATCAAGGGCATGTCAGGCGGTGGTGTCTATCATTTCGAAGGGTTTCAACCTTATCTGATTGGTATCGAATATGGCATGGATGGAACTGGTCAAGAGCAACAGTTTGGTCGTGTTCAATGTCATGGACTTATCAGATTTGAGGAGATTATAAAAGAGAATGGCAGTGCACCTATGGTGCCTGCACATTTAGAGTGTTTTTCACGATTGAGAGAGAAAATTTTTGGATTCAATGTTGTAGATCAACAACATGTGGCTAGGCTTAAATCTGCCCTCTTTAGCTTCGCAGATGAACTCATAGAAAAGGGTATGCCTGCGCCTTACAAATTAATGAGTAAATATGAGACTGATTTGTTGATTGATTCTACACGACCGAATGAAGTCACGGACAGAGAGCTATGGGTAGCCTACTTTGAATTTTTAGTCATTTGTGCATTGCTTGATAACGTAGGAGTGGTGGACGACAATTACATTCAACATTTGGAACGAAGACGTAGAATTTTGTACACTAGTGATGGGAGTAATTGGGTAGGTAGATTAGAGTTTATTCTCAAAGCAGCAAGAAGACTCCTAGATAAGGATGGCACAGTAATTGTAGCTTCCCCTGAGCAGGGAGCAGATCTTTTACCTGCCGGATTCCATCTAGACAAAGTTGTAAGAAATATTTCTCTGGTGCCCAATGCAGGGCCTCTTGCACCGATTGATCAAGCTGAGAGTGCACTATACAAAAGTTTCGTTCTAGCTCACTTGGAAGGTATTCGAAAGAAATGTGTCGTCCAAGAAGAATGGGCATTCTATGAAACCGAAGCGGGAGTAGAACAACTGTCTCTGTTCAGGAATAAATTAAATGAATTTGTTAAGTAAGAATATTGACTTAAGCTTTCTAAGCTCTCGATTCAAAAATATTGAGTTTCAACTATTTGTATCAAGCGACTCCATATCATATATTTCATGTATCACATGCCTGTGTACTTCATCTGCGCAGATCATAGAAAATTGGCGTCCTATTCAAAATTTTGTCTCTGGCTTTTACCAACCACCAGGTGAATTATCTGTTTGGAATATTTATTTAGCTTTTTTTTGTGTAGAAAAACTTCCGGTATGGGATAAATATGAAATTGAGAACGATAAGTATGCGGTTAGAAAATTGGTACTTGATGGCCAACAAATGCTACCAACTACAACTCAAGTTATCGATAGCCTGAGTGAACACCTACTAGGGTCAGACCTAGTTATTGATTCAAGTGTCGATGGAAAAATTGAAGAAATATCGCTTTCTTTAAACGAGTACGTTCGCGGCGTTCCTTTGGATTCTACTGCCGAGTCAAGAGAAGAACGTGCACGCATAATCAATCACCTCATTGAAGTTTTAAATAAAGATGAAGATAAAAAGAGTTGAAATAGAAGGTTTTCGAGCCTATAAAACTAAGGAAGATGGAACATTTGATTTTACCGTGGATGGAGACAAACCATCAAATTTTGTAGCGATATATGCTCCGAATGGATTCGGTAAGAGCTCCTTTTATGATGCGGTAGAATGGGCAGTCACAAACCACTTGGAACGGTTGGGGGGGGAGTACAATAGAGGAAACTACGAACACGCAGCGAAAATAACAAAAGAAAATGGCGTTAGTCAAAAAATTCTGAGAAATAAATATATTTCAAATGATGCTCTGACTCGTGTCATAGTTTCTAC
>NZ_CAWNZT010000396.1:0-650 GCF_963878965.1 Aeromonas sp. HMWF015
CTCCCTCATCCTCTCCGCCGAGATGATGCTGCGCCACATGGGCTGGGTTGAAGCGGCCGATCTCATCATCAAGGGGATGGAAGCGGCGATCCGCAACAAGACCGTCACCTATGACTTCGAGCGTCTGATGGAAGGGGCCACCCTGCGCTCCTGCTCCCAGTTTGCTCAGGACATGATCGACCAGATGTAATCTGCTGCTTGCCAGAAACGCAAAACCGGCGCCATGTGCGCCGGTTTTTTTATCGCGAAAGAGTGCAGGGGCTTATTGCGCCTGCTCTACGTGTTGCTGATAGCGTTGCTGCCATTTGCTGGTTTCTGCTTCATCACCCTGGGCCTTCCAGAAGGCGCAGATGGTGTTGGCAAGTTCCGAAGCCATCGCGTGATCTCCGTCACGTCGACTCATCAGATAATCTCCCAGCCAGCTTTGATATTGTTTCATTACCCGATCTCCTTATCTCATGTGCCCTTGAGGGTGCCCGCCCACCTTGACGGGAGCCTGTCGGCTCATCCTGGGGGGAACATCATCAGGCATGATGGTGCAGAGTCACGACTCGGGCAGAGAGCCCGATGGGCAATCTGGCGGCGAACGTGACGCGAGATGTCAAAAAATGAGCGCCATTTTAGCACAAACTGACCAACTTGGGGAAATT
>NZ_CAWNZT010000396.1:660-10612 GCF_963878965.1 Aeromonas sp. HMWF015
AGCCATACCAGCCAGAGCGGACGGTTCGAGTTTGATCTGCTCATCGCGCGCCAGCAGCCCCAGCAGGTCATACATCTCCTGATCGCTCAGGGTGTAGAAGCCATCGAGCAGTCGCTCCATGGCGCGGCCGACGAAACCGGAGGCACGCCCTACCGCGAGGCCATCGGCGGCGGTGAGGTTGTCGATACCCAGATCCTGCACTGCAATGGCATCGTGCAGCCCGGTGTGGATCCCCAGCAACATGCAGGGGGAGTGAGTGGGTTCTGCGAAGAAGCAGTGGACGTTGTCTCCGAACGCGAGCTTGAGACCAAAGGCCACCCCGCCCGGGCCGCCGCCGACGCCACAGGGCAGGTAGACGAACAGCGGGTGGTCGGCATCCACCTTGATGCCCATCTGGTCGAACTGCTTTTTCACCCGCTCGCCCGCCACCGAGTAGCCGAGGAACAGGGTGCGGGAGTTTTCGTCATCGATAAAGAAGCAGTTGGGATCGCGCTCGGCCTCTTTGCGCCCCTGTTCCACCGCAACCCCGTAATCTTCGGCATATTCGACCACGATGGCGCCATGTTCACGCAGTTTGCGTTTTTTCCACTCCCGCGCGTCGGCCGACATGTGGACGGTGACGGTAAAGCCCAACTTGGCGCTCATGATGCCGATGGACATGCCAAGGTTGCCGGTAGAGCCTACCGCGATGCTGTACTGGCTGAAGAACTGGCGGAACTCGTCGCTAAAGAGCTTGCGGTAGTCATCCTCTTCTCGCAGCAGACCGGCTTTGATGGCCAGCTGCTCGGCATGGGCCAGCACCTCGTAGATGCCGCCACGGGCCTTGATGGAGCCGGAGATGGGCAGGTGGCTGTCTTTTTTCAGCAGCAGCCTGCCGGTGACTTCAACGCCATAACGCTGGTTGAGCGTGGCCTGCATCGCCGGAATAGCGGCGATGTCGGACTCCAGAATACCGTTGCTGGCGCGGGTCTCGGGGAAGGCTTCGCACATGTAGGGGGCGAAGCGGGCCAGCCGAGCGGAAGCGTCCGCCACATTGTTGTTATCGAGCCCCACATAGGGCAGACCGGCAGCCAGAGTGGTGGTATTGGGGTTGAACCAGGTGACAGGTTCAAGCGCGATCAGGGATTGCACCAGTGGAAATTGCGCTGTGAGCTGTTGTACGTCGATGTTTTTCATAGTGTTCTCGGTCTTGTTACACGATAAAGGAGAGCAGGAAGGTACCGGCCAGCGCCATCAGGGAGGCGACAAAGGTGGCGGTGGTGTAGTACTTGAGCGTTTCGTTCAGGGTGGCGCCGCAATACTGCTTGACCAGCCAGAACAGAGAGTCAGTCACCATGGTGCAGCCAATGGCACCGGAGCCGATGGCCAGGGTCATGATCTCCGGGCTGATGTTCGGGTAGTGCACCATGATGGGGGAGACGATGGCGGTGGCGCCCATCATGGCGACGGTGGCGGAGCCCACGGCGGCGTGCAGCACGATGGCAACCAGCCAGGCCAGCAGAATGGGGTGCATATCCAGCTGGGAGAGGATGGTGGCCAGGCTATCGCCCAGGCCGCTTGCCTTGAGCACCCCGTTGAAGGCGCCACCCGCACCTATGATGAGCAGAATGTTGGCGATGGAGGAGAAGCACTCCTCGGTCTTGTTAAGCAGTCCCTCCATCTTCATTTGCTGGCGGATCCCCAGCACGTAGTAGGCGGTGAAGGCTGCGATAAACATGGCGGTGATGGGGTTGCCGATAAACTCCAGCACGGTGTAGAGGTGACTGGCGTGATCCATGTTGAGTTCGGCCACCGTTTTGGCCAGCATCAGCAGGATGGGCAGCAGCACGGTAAAGAGCGAGGCGCTTAAGGTCGGGAGAGTGGCCTCATCGCGCGCCTTGATGTCGGCAAAGGCATCGGGTACCCCCTTGAACGGGAGCCGGTTACCCAGCAGCTGGAGGAACAGGGGCCGCCGATAAGAGAGGCAAAGAGGCCGACCGCCAGACCATAGACGATGACGGAACCCACATCGGCGCCCAGCTGATTGGTGACATAGAGGGCAGCAGGGTGCGGCGGTACGATGCAGTGCACGGCCATCAGGGCGGTGCAGAGCGGAATGGCCAGCTTGAGCAGCGAGGTGTTGGTCTTGCGGGCGATGGAGAAGGCCAGCGGGATCAGCAGCACTACGCCGACTTCGACGAACAGGGTGATGCCACATACCAGACCAACCAGCACCATGATGACATCCGGCGAGAGCCAGCGGCATCTCTGCAGAGCGAGGCCGATGCGCTCCGCCGCGCCCGACACCTCCATCATCTTGCCGAGTATGGTGCCAAGGCCTATGACGGCGGCGAGAAAGCCGAGCGTGCCGCCAATTCCCTCTTCCATGGCGCTGACCATCTTGAGGGGCTCCATCCCCATCAGGGTGCCCACATAGAAGCTGGCCAGCAGCAGGGCAAGAAAGGGGTGGATCTTGCCCTTTACTATGGTGACCACGATAAGAACGATGCTACTTAGCAAGGTAGCGATGACCCATACCTCTGAACTCATACTGCGCCTCGACATCTGTTGTGTGTGATTGTTTATGCGCTATTGAATGAAAATGAGGCGGGGCTGACAAATGATGAAATCGACCACTTGGGTGAGCTGAGGTGATGCAAAGGCGCTGCATTGGTCACAATTTATCTAAATCACATTCTTTGGGTCTTTTGACTTCATTCTGAAGGTGGCCTGTGGGTGTATCATCGGTGGCCATTGCGAAGAGGGGGATGAATGTATAACGGGGATAATTACATATCGCGCAACAAGCTGCTGAGCGGCTACCAGCTGGCCAAGCTGCACACCTTCGAGGCGGCCGCCCGCCACGGATCCTTTGCCATGGCAGCTGATGAATTGTCGCTGAGTCCCAGTGCCGTGAGTCACCGGATCAGCGCACTGGAAGAGGAGCTGGGGTTCAAGCTCTTTGAGCGTTTTCACCGCAAGGTGGTACTGACGACGGATGGGCAGCGGGTGTTCTGGGCGCTCAAATCCTCGCTGGAGTTCATCAATCAGGAGATCCTGGAGATCAAGAATCAGGAGCTCTCCGGTACCCTGACCATCTATTCGCGTCCCTCCATCGCCCAGTGCTGGCTGGTGCCCAGGTTGGCGGATTTCTCCCGCCTGCATCCGCAGATCGAGCTCAATATCATCACCGGTAACGAGAACATCAACCTGCATGGTTATGGCATCGATTTGACCCTCTATTTCGATGAGAAGAGCCCGGAACGGCTTGCCATCCACCCGCTGATGGATGAGTACATGCTGCCGGTCTGCAGCCCGGAATATGCCGAGCAGCACGGGCTTGTCGGCAATCCCGCCAACTTGTCCTTGTGCCGTCTGCTTCATGATCGGCAGGCATGGGGATTTGACTCGGATACCGACGAGTGGAGCTGCTGGGCTCGCCACGCCGGGGTCAGCCTCGAGGCACGTCAGCTGAGCATGGGTTTTGATCGCTCGGATCTCGCCATCATCGCCGCCATGAATCACGCCGGGATCGCCATGGGGCGCAAGAATCTGGTGAGCAAGCGACTGGCACGCAACGAGCTGGTGGCCCCTTTTGCCGGGCTGGAGGTCAAGTGCGAGCAGCGTTATTACATGGCGACCCTGCCCAATCGGGCGTGTCCCAAGATCCAGGCCTTTATCGACTGGGCGCAGGAAATGGCTGCCGAGATGGAATGAACAGAGGCCGGTGAGTAAGAGCAAAATGAAGATGGTAAAGCGCGAGTGAACGAAGGTAGCGGTTTAACGTAGCGGGAAAATTGGGGGAGAGGGGTTGGCTGATGGTGGTTGGTCGCGAGTTGCCTTGCTGCCAACACCGGGTGGCTGGCAGCAAGGCAACGGTCGGGATCAGGTGGTCTTTTCCAGATGGTTCTGGTAAATCTGCTGCCACTTGTCCAGTTCGTTTTCATCACCCTGCTGCTGCCAGAACTCGCAGATGGAACTCGCCATCTCGCATGCCATGGCGTGGTCACCGTCACGGCGACTCATCAGGTATTGCCCCAGCCAGCTTTGATACTGTTTCATTGCACGATCTCCTTATCTATTTAACCCTTGATACTGCAGCTGTGGGACACCCGTCCGGCAGTGTCGCGCCACACTCCACTTTCGCCGCGCGCTGCTTGTTATTGCCTCGCTTGTTGTCAATCAGGACAGAGAGCGTATGAGAAAAAGGCGAAAGTGTTAAAAATTGGCCACCACCTTATCACAAAATGGTGTGATATGCAGGCTTTGGGGCCAATTGAGTTATAAGCGCGGGTTGTGTGTCCCGACATAGCGACAGGAATTGACGGAGAGTATCGGCACGCAACTTGTGCCGCAAGCAGGCGTTTGAGCGGTTACTGGGTCACCCGACGTGCCTGCCAGTAGCGACTGTTCCAGTAGACGTTGTCGAGGCGGGAGCGGATCACTCCCTTGCTGGTGGAGGCGTGAATAAACTCGCCGGCACCTGTATAGACCCCCACATGGTACTGTTGCCAGCCGGTTTTGAAGAAGACCAGATCCCCGTGTTGCAGCCGGTAGCGATCCACCGGTTTGCCAATGCTGGCCTGAGATTCGGTGGTTCTTGGCAGGTTGAAGCCCAGCACCTGACTGTAGGCGAGCTGGGTGAAGGCGGAGCAGTCTAGCCCGGCGCGGCTGGCGCCGCCCATGCGGTAGGGAACTCCGCGCCACTGTTGGTAGAAGCCATCAAAGGCACTGCTCTGCCGGGGGGCCGGAGGTGGCTCCGGCGTGCTGGAGCAGGCGGCCAGCAGCAGAGTCAGCAGGGATAGCAGCAGCTTGCGATACATCGGGCTCTCTCCACGGACGGGTCTACCAAACGAGACATTTATCGAGCGCCATATCCTGCCAAATCGTTCTGGGGGCAGGAGGGCACGCGACAACTTTTCCATCATAAACAGGGATCTGGCTCCAGACCTAGTCTCCGAGAGGAAAAATGTGGCGGGGAACTGAAAAACGCCAACCAGAGGGCTGGCGTTTGTTGTCACTCGTTGTGGCTGATCAGCGGTTTAAGCAGCTCGGCCAGTTTGTAGAAGGTCTGTACCCGGGTGGTGCTAGGGCGCCAGACCAGCCCAATCTCGCGATAGGAGGTCTCTCCCGGCAGCGGGATGGCCACCAGATCGGAGTTGGCAAGAATGCCGGCATCGATGGCCATCTGCGGCAGGAAGGTGGTGCCGAGACCCGCTTCCACCATCTGCACCAGGGTGTGCAGGCTGGTGGCGGCAAACGGGTTGATCTTGCTCTTGTCCCGCAGGCGGCAGGCGCTCACTGCGTGCTCGGTGAGGCAGTGCTCCCGCTCCAGCAGGAAGATGCTCTGGTTGGGCAGCTCCTTGTAGTCGAACGGGGTATGCAGACCGGCCGCCATGCTGGCGGGCATCACCATGTGGAACGGATCCTGGCCGACGGTCTTGCAGTGAAATCCCCCGATCTCGATGGGCAGGGCGAGGATCAGCAAGTCGAGCTGACCCTGTTCCAGCTGCTTGAGCAGATTGCTGGTGGTGTCTTCACGCAGCAACAATTCGAGGTCAGGATAGGTTTTGCTGCATTCTTTGAGCAGCTTGCTCAGCAGGAAGGGGGCGATGGTGGGAATGCAGCCAAGACGTACCGTCCCCTGCATCACGCCGCCCTGATGTTGCCCGAGCTCCATTAGATCCCGCGCATCGGAGAGCAAATTGCGAGCGCGCTCGACGATTTCCATGCCGACCGGGGTCATAATGAAGCTCTTGTGGTCCCGCTCCACCAGTTGCAGGTTCATCATGTCCTCCAGCGTCTGGATCCCGGTACTCAGGGTCGACTGGCTGACATGACAGGCCTTGGCGGCGCGGTTGAAGTTCTTGTGCTCATCGAGAGCGACCAGATATTGAAGCTGTTTGAGGCTGGGCCAACGTTGCATAGAAAAACCCGATTAATGCTATCTATTTAATTTGATTTAACTAATCTACCACCGGGTCTATAGTTTGTCGCTTGAATTAGATGGACTTGGCTCTAGGTAGCCCAATCCTCACCGGATTGTTCACTTCACATAAAGAGGAATTGAATATGGTATTGGTAGGCCGTCCCGCACCCGATTTTACCGCCGCAGCTGTTCTGGGTAATGGCGAGATCGTTGATTCATTCAACCTGTCATCCCACATCAAAGGCAAAGCTGCCGTTGTCTTCTTTTATCCGCTCGATTTCACCTTCGTCTGCCCGTCTGAGCTGATTGCCTTCGATCACCGTTATGAAGAGTTCCAGAAGCGTGGCGTGGAAGTGATCGGTGTTTCCATCGATTCCCAGTTCTCCCACAACGCATGGCGCAACACCAAAGTGGAAGATGGCGGTATCGGTCAGGTCAAGTACCCGCTGATCGCCGACGTGAAACACGAAATCTGCAAAGCCTATGACGTTGAGCATCCGGAAGCCGGTGTGGCGTTCCGTGGCTCCTTCCTGATCGACAAGAACGGTGTCGTTCGTCACCAGGTTGTCAACGATCTGCCGCTGGGCCGCAACATCGACGAGATGCTGCGCATGGTCGATGCCCTGCAATTCCACGAAGAGCACGGCGAAGTGTGCCCGGCTCAGTGGGAAAAAGGCAAAAAAGGTATGCAAGCTTCTCCGGACGGCGTTGCCAAGTACCTCTCCGAGAACGCTGACTCCCTGTAATCGGGTCATACTCTCCTTGAAAAACCGGTGCCTTGGCACCGGTTTTTTTATACCTGAGATTTATCCATCCCCTGACATTGCGGTCACACTCCTCTCGCTCCATCGCTATTCCAAGCAGCCGTTCGCTGGCGTACTCGTTGTTTCGAAATAAGATGCTGATCCGAATGGCTGGGTGGGGGGATATGCCGACAGACAATCGCCATAAAAAAAGCGCGCCATAGGCGCGCTCAGTTCACAAGCGAAGAAGTTATTCCTCAAAGATCCCGAAGTGATCCTTGGCGAAATTGACCCGTTGCTCCACGTTCATCTTCACCTGTCCCAGCTTCTCGATGGTCTTGAGGTTGGGCACCAGGCCGCGACCGTTGGCGATCTGGATGGCAAGGCCGGGACGGGCGTTGAGCTCCAGCAGCATGGGGCCGCGGAACTTGTCCAGCACCATGTCAGTACCGATATAGCCCAGACCCGACATCTCGTAGCAGGAGGCGGCCAGAGTTAGCAGGGTATCCCAGTGTGGGACCTTGAGCTCATAGAGATCGAGGCCTGTGTCCGGGTGGTGGCGCAGCGGATTGCCAAACTGTACTGCCCGCAGGGCACGACCGGTACGCAGGCACAGACCCACCCCCACGGCGCCCTGATGCAGGTTCGCCTTGCCATCGGAGGCGGCGGTGGAGAGGCGCATCATCGCCATCACCGGGAACCCCTTGAAGATGATGACTCGGGCATCGGGTACCCCTTCGAAGGAGTAGCCGTCGAACACATCATCAAAGTTGATGAGGCCTTCGACCAGTGCCACGTCTGGCTTGCCGCCAAGCGAATAGAGCCCCGCCAGAATGTTGGAGACATGGCGCTCCAGATCCTGACCGGTAGAGGCGCTGCCGTTGGGCTTGTAGAAGAGGCCATCTTCCTGACGGAGGATCACCAGGATCCCCTTGCCGCCCGAGCCACGAGCCGGCTTGATGCAGAAGCCCGGCCAATCTTTTACCAGCTCGGTGATGCGACCCACATCGTGCTGGGCACGGATGGTACCGATCAGCTCAGGCACGGTAACGCCCGCATCCAGCGCAATTTGCTTGGTCTGCAGCTTGTCATCCACCAGCGGATAGAGGCTGCGCGGATTGTAGCGGCTGATGTAGGAGTGGTTGCGCTTGTTCATGCCGAGGATGCCTGATTGGGACAGGCTCCACGGGGTTGTGTATTTTTCCCAGAACCACATCGGTTACTTGTCCTTACCCGGGGTGACGCCAGATTTCATCTCGTCCACCAGCGGCTTGAAGCGCTTCAGTTCGCTCAGCTTGTAGCCGGTGTAGTTACCCATCAACAGCACGGTCGCCATCAGCACCAGCTGCAGGCCGAGGAAGTTGAAGGTGAGGTGACGAATAAGCTCGTTATCCATGGCCAGATAGGCGATGACTGCAACCAGCAGAGAGCCACCACCCTGGCGGAACACCTCTTTCGGGCCCTCTTCTTCCCACAGGATGGACATCCGTTCGATGGTCCAGGAGAGGATGATCATCGGGAAGAAGGTGATCTTCATACCGTCGGTCAGCCCCAGCTTGAAGGCGAACGCGGAGAAGATACCGATCATCGAGATAACCATGATGATGATGGCCGATATTCGGGCGACCAGCAGCAGGTTAAGCCGCGACAGATAGGAGCGGATGATGAGACCGGTGCCGACGATCAGCAGGAAGCCGATGAGGCCGGTGACCAGCGAGGTCTGGATAAAGGCGACCGCGATCAGCACCGGCATAAAGGTACCGGAGGTCTTGATCCCCACCAGAACCCGCAGGAACACCACCATCAGCACGCCGATCGGGATCAGCAGCAAGCCCTTGAACAGAGTCTGCTCTTCCAGCGGCAGGCTGTGGATGGAGAAGTTCATCATCTCTGATTTTTCGAACTTCTGCGCCAAAGCAACGCTCACCGGCTGTTCCTGTTCGATCATCGAGAAGCTGACACGGGAGTTGTGACCACCGGTCACGTCCAGCAGGGCGCCGGAGTTGTATTCCCACAGCAGCAGGTTGGCCGGACGACCCTGTTCACCGGTTTGCGGGTTGAACAGCTTGTAGTCGGTCGGGCTGTTGAATACCTGCAGGTAATCCACCAGCTCCTGACGACGGCGGCCATCTTCCAGATTCAGAGCATGCACCACGCGGGTGGGGACGTCAGCATTGTTGAGCAGCTCGGCGATCAGGTTGGCGCGGCTCTTGTGCTTTTTCAGCAGCTCGGCGTTCTGCTCCTGCTTCTCGATCTCCTTGATGATCTCGCGAGTCAGGGTGTAGCCGTCGGCAGAGCGCTCCTGGGCTCGCTCGAGGATCTGCTTCATCGCGGTGGCATAAGGCTCACTCTCGATCTGCTTCTCGATGGCAGGCGGCTGCGGATTGGCGGCCGGTTTGGCGTGGGCATCCGCCATCATGTCGACGCGGTAGTAGAGCTCCTGACGGCCAGAGGCGGTGCGGATGGACCACTCGGCGCGGGCATCGCCATCTTTCTCGACAAAGGAGAGGCCGTAGCCGGGGCTGGCGGCGTTCTCGTTCATCAGGGTGAAACCGGGCTGGGTGCCCGGAATGGCCAGGGAGGCGATCACCGGCTCACCGGTCGCCTCAAACTCCAGCTTGGCTTCGATGGACCAGATCTGGCGCTTTTCACCGGGCGTCAGCGGCACATCCAACGCGATATGGTGATAGATCGTCATCCCCAGGCCGACAATGTACAGCAGGGCTACCAGCAAATAGAACGGCTTACGGGAAACCATGGATTATTTCACATCCTTGAGCTTGGGTTTGGGTTGGATATATTCGCGGGCCACATCAACCACGGCGATGTCTTTCAAAAATTCGCGACCCAGCAGCACAGGGAAGGTCATGTCGCTACGGTCTTTCAGGGTAAATTCGGCTTTCTCGGTCATGTCGCCAATGCGCACGGCCAGACGCACTACCGGACGGCGGTCCAGATCGTCGGCAGAGGCCTGACGCACCCGCACATGGCGTACCAGCGGCGCTTCGATCTGGATCTTGTCGTCCACTTCCTGATGGCTCAGGAAGAAGCGCACCCAGTTTTTGCCGTTGCGCTCGAAAATGGTGATCTCCTGCGCACTGATGGAGGAGGTGGTCGCACCGGTATCGACCCGCGCCTGGAAGGCGTCGTTGGCCGCATCAACCCAGATCCACTCGGCTTCACCGACCATCAGCTTGCCATCGATGGTGTGACCCTGATTGGGGGCCGGGCACTTCTCGGTGGGGATGGCCATCGGCTTGGGCGGCTCGGAAGGGAGGGTGGCGAGCTTGTGGTCTACTTG
>NZ_CAWNZT010000397.1:0-17814 GCF_963878965.1 Aeromonas sp. HMWF015
AGGCGGGCAGAGGGAACCGGCAGGCAAGTCCCAGTGGGCAATCCCGTAGTGATGGGGCAGCAGGGCGCGATTGAGGGTCTTCACTGCATCGGGATCGGCAAAATCGATGGGGCGGGTGCCGTAGTCATTGATAAAGACGTGGGCAGCAAACTCGGGAGTTCGCAGGCAGAGCGCCTCAAAGTCGTAACCCGCCTGATGGCGATTACGGGAGTGAAGTCCGGATTTACGGTCACCCGACTTGGGGCCACCGGCTGATGGGATGCGGGGTTTCATGCTGAGCCTGCCGAAGAAAACAGGCCCACACTATAGTGATTTGACTCGGGAAAGTCTAAACGAGGGCAATAAAAAACCGGGCTATCGAGCCCGGTTCAAGTGAGGTTGGAAAAACAGTCCGTACTGCGAGCCGTTTGTCCAGCCTGACTCAGATATCGATCCGGCGAGCTTGCCAGAACTTGTTGCGCCAATATTGGCTATCCAGCTTGGAGCGCGTCACACCGGCTCGGGTCGAGGCATGGATGAATTCACCATTGCCGACATAGATACCAACGTGGTTGAGACGACGATTGATTTTGAAGAAGACCAGGTCACCCTCGACCAGATCCTGCTTGGAAACGCGCGTCCCTTCATGGACTTGGGAGCGGGTATCGCGAGGTAATTCGATACCGACGGCATTGCGGAACACTTCACGGGCAAAGGCGGAACAGTCGATACCGCGCTGGCTGCTGCCACCCATCCGGTACGGAACACCACGCCACTCTTTATATACAGTCAGGATTTCATTCACATCGGGTGTCTGGGAAGCTTCCGGTTCGATGACAGGTTCAACCATGGAAACTTCGATCTTGCTCGCGACCTCGGGTTGGGGTGCCGAGGCACAACCCACCATTCCGAGCGCGGCCAGCAGTAGCATCAGGTGGCGCAATCCTTTATCCCCGCTAAATAGTAAATCTTGTTAAAATACGGCCCCAAAGGGCAATTTATAAGGCAACAGCACCCGACTATATCCAAGAATTCTATCGAGGCAAGTGAAAATCCCTATCAAGCTCACATTTTTGCAAGGAAATGCACGATTTTTCATAATTAATGTGATCATGCCCAAACAATATACAATCGCAAAAAGAGCCTTGGGCCTCATAGATAACTGGCTTTTATACCTGCTTCAGCACCTTTTTAAAGTGAAAAATCATGATCGAAACCGATCTTTTTTTGTTAAAACCGACCAGGGTATGCCAGGAACTGCTTGCTCAATTGCCTGAATGGCTGTCAACCGATGAGCTGCATATCTGGCAAGCCATGACCCATTCTGAACGGCGTCAGGAATATCTGGTGAGCCGCGCCCTGCTGCGCCAGCTATTGGCCGAGCGGCTGCAACAACCTGCAGCCACTCTGCAATTTTGCAACGGCCCCCAGGGCAAGCCCCGACTGCATGATGATGCTTGGCAGTTCAATCTGAGCCACAGTGGCAGCTGGCTGGTGTTGGCGCTCTGCCCGCAGGGGCCGCTTGGGGTGGATATCGAACTGGGCAAACGGCGGCATCATCCCCTCCCCCTGGCCCGCCGGTTTTATGCACAGAGTGAATATGAGTGGCTCTGCGCACAGCCTGCTCAAGAGCAGGATAGTGCCTTCTACCGGCTCTGGTCGCGCAAGGAGGCGGTACTGAAAGCCCACGGTGGCGGCATAGCGGCGGGACTGGAGAAGGTGCGGTTTCTCCCGGAGGAAGAATGGCGACTCGACAACCGGCTCGATGACACCCCTTATCAGGTACAGGATTGGCCCTTTGCCAGCGGCTGGCTCAGTCTCGCGGCGACGGTAACCCCTGTGACCTTTTACCGGCTGGATGAGCGCTTGAATTGCTACTCGCTTAACCCCATGTTACTTAACACCCTTTCTGAAGAGTCCAACTCATGATCGTCGACATTACTCCCCAAAATTTTCATGCTGAACTTATCGATGCGTCCATGAAGAAGCCGGTCGTCATCTATTTCCATGCTCCGCAGATGCCGGAGTGCCAGGGGATGACACCGCTGATCGAATCACTGGTTGGGCCCGCCAATGAGCAGGTCACCCTGGCCAAGGTGGATATGAACGATCCCCAGTTGCAGCCGCTGGCCAGTCAGCTCGGCCTGCGCGCCCTGCCCGCATTGGTGCTGTTCCATCAGGGTCGCCCTGACGAACAGGGGATCATCGAAGGACCGCAGGATGAAGCCACCCTGCGCCAGTATTTCGCCGCCTTCGCCCCCAAAGAAGAGGAAGAGTTGCTGGCCAAGGGGCAACAAGCACTGGCTGACGAGCAGCCCAGCATCGCCTATGCCCATCTGACCAAGGCACACCAGCTGGCCCCTGAACGTCACGACATCAACCTGTGGCTCATTCAAGCTGCGCTCGACCTCAATCTGCTGGAGGAAGCGCAGGAGCGCCTCGGCACCATCCCGATGGCTGCGCAGGATGGCCATTTCCATACCCTGAGCTCACGGCTGGCGCTGGCCCTGCAAGCGGCAGACAGCCCGGAGCTGCGCGCGCTGGAAGCCCGCCATGCAGAACAACCTGATGATTTTGCCCTGACTCAGGAGCTGGCGGTGCAATACAACCAGGCTGGCCGTCAGGAAGAGGCGTTGGGACTGCTGCTGCAGATCCTCAAGCGGGATTTGGCATTCGGCGATGCCAGAAAGACCTATCTCGATATTCTGGCGACCATGGGCAGCACACCGGCGGCGCAGAGCTACCGTCGCAAACTCTATAGTTTGCTCTACTGAGCGGAATCGAACTGGCTGGTAATGATGGGGGAGTGCCGGGAGACCGGCATGACCTCATGGGTCAAGTACGAAAAAGGTGCTGTGGGAATAGTGGAGATACGGTGAATTTCAGGCAAAAAAAAATGGCGCAAAACTGCGCCATTTTTTTCGCATGGATTACTTCTTGTAGGAAGTAGCCATGTTGTCGATGCGCTGGTTAGCACGCATAGCTTCTTGCTTGGCTTCGGCAACATCAGCAGCGATTTTGGACTGATCAGCACGAACTGCGCTAACATCTTGAGCCAGTTGGTCAACTTTGTTAGACAGATTCTGAACGGAAGTTTCCAGTTCGCTGGTGTTTGCACAACCGCCCAGCAGAGCGGACAGACCAACAACACCTACCAACAACAATTTTTTCATTTTTAAAGCTCCCTTGAACTCGCCAGACGTTTAGCAAGCGGCGTGATTATGGCACAAAAAAATCCTACTTTGCATAGTCCCCACCACAGATAAATGCATTAAAACCCTCATTTTTTTTTGAATGAACAGTTTTTGTCCAGATTCGTCTAAAAAATGAGTGCCGTGTGGTGGGGGCACGGACAAAGGTTAACCAAATTTTTGCCTTATTACAATTTCGTATGAGGCTCAGGCTGTACGTTCTGACAACAATTGACGATATTGCACCAGATCCTCGATGGTCAGCACCGGCATCTGGTGCTTGCGACCGAACGCAACCAGGTCTGGCAGACGCGCCATCGAGCCATCTTCCTTAGTCAATTCACACAACACACCAAACGGTTTGAGGCCAGCCAGCTGCATCAGATCGACCGTCGCTTCGGTATGACCACGGCGGGTAAGCACCCCACCGGTTCGCGCCCGCAGCGGGAAAACATGACCCGGGCGATGCAGATCACCCGGTTTGGCGCCGTCTGCGATGGCTGCGCGGATGGTGGTGATGCGATCAGCCGCCGAGACACCGGTCGTGACCCCCTGCGCCGCTTCGATGGTCACGGTAAATGCAGTCTGGTAGTGACTGGAATTGGCCTCCACCATCATTGGCAGTTCCAGCTGGCGAACCCGCTCATCGGGCAGGCAGAGACAGACGATGCCGGAGCACTCGCGGATCATCAACGCCATCTGTTCATTGGTCATGGATTCGGCGGCGAAAATGAGGTCGCCCTCGTTCTCCCGATCTTCATCGTCGGCCACCAGCACGCCGCCTCCGGCACGCAAGGCAGACAGGGCCGCTTCGACACGGGCAACGGGATCACCGAATTCACTGAGTAGAGACTGATTCATGGTAAAACTCCTAAACAAGACAAGGACCAGAATCAGGGCATGGAAAGGCAGACAGAGATGGGCATGCAGCGGCCAGCCCACAAGGGCCAACACGGCAAGGTCTGTCTTATCCTCTTTCATCCGGACTATGACCGTCGGCTCCGGCATCTCACCGGATCTGCTGACCCCGACCCGGCAATCAGCCAAGTCGGGCGCTCGCGGGCTCCCCGAGTCAATCGGGATACCGCCGGTGGGGAATTGCACCCCGCCCTGAGAATAAGCGCAGACAGCCTAAAGAAAAACGGTTGCAGATACCAGCCAAAATCCCCCGCAGGCTGAAAAGCGTTTCAACATTGCGCCCGGGATCCCGCTCTGCGGCCCGCTCGCCAACGCGAAAGGCTATGACTGGCGAATTTCTTTATGGCGCGGATCGGTTTATGGCATAGTTCCCGAAACAAAAAAACAGGGCCCGAAAAGAGAGCCTGAACAACGCTGCCGGCGCAGACAGCAGCGCCAACACCACAAACGGAAAATGACAGAGATGGAAAAGAAAATACTGCTCACGGATTGCCCGGATGCCAAAGGGCTCATCGCCAAGATCACCAACATCTGCTACAAGCACCAGCTCAACATCATCAAGAACGATGAGTTTGTGGATCACGAGAATGGCCGCTTCTTCATGCGTACCGAGCTGGAGGGACGCTTCAACGACGAGACCCTGCTGGCCGACCTCGATGATGCCCTGCCCACCGGTGCCCAGCGCCGTCTGGTCAAGGCGGGCAAGAAGCGCATCGTCATCCTGGTGACCAAAGAGACCCACTGCCTCGGCGATATTCTGATGAAGAACTACGCGGGCGCGCTGGATATGGATATCGTCGCGGTGATCGGCAACTACGACACCCTGGCCGAGCTCACCGGCAAGTTCGATATCCCGTTCCACACCGTCAGTCACGAGGATCTGAGCCGGACCGAACATGAAGAGCAGGTTCGCACCATCATCGACAGCTATGAGCCTGACTATGTGATCCTGGCCAAGTACATGCGGGTGCTGACTCCGAGCTTCGTCGAGGCCTATCCGCGCAAGATCCTCAACATCCACCACTCCTTCCTGCCCGCCTTCATCGGTGCCCGCCCCTACCGGCAGGCGTTCGACCGTGGCGTCAAGCTGATCGGTGCCACCGCCCACTTCGTGACCGACGATCTGGATGAAGGCCCCATTGTCGAACAGGACGTGATCCACGTCGGTCACGCCTTCAGTGCGGACGACATGGCCAAGGCGGGTCGGGATGTGGAGAAATCGGTGCTGAGCCGCGCGCTGGAGCTGGTACTGAACGAGCGGGTGTTCGTCTACGGCAACAAGACGGTGGTCTTCAAGTAATCCGCCCACATGGCTCGTATGCAAACGCCAGAAACAACAACGGCTCCCGCGGGAGCCGTTGTTGTTTCTGCGCCGAGTGTCAGAGCGGCAGATCGTTTACCGTCACCGCGCCCTTCTCCAGCTTCAACTCGGAGGTCAGCGCTTGCTTGTCGGCCTTCAGATAACCCATCAGGGTCAGCTGATCGAGCATGGGGGCCAGTTGCGGCACCGCCTTGCCCAGCTTGTCGCTGAGGCTGGCATGCAGCACGCCGGAGAGGGCCTGCATCCCCGCGTCGCTGTTGAACAGCTGCTCCAGCGAGGTAGAGGCCAGCTTCACGTCCCCCTTCATGGTCACCGCTTCACCGTTGAGCTTGGCGCTGAGATCGGCCAGTTCAAGGGTCGCGCCACGTTTGAGCATCTTGTCCAGCGCCTGCTGGATGGCGGCATCTTCAACCCCCTTGCCACCGGCGGCCTGCAGCCCCTGATACCCTTCCAGATCCAGACCGTTGAGGTTGAGCGCCAACTTGCTGTCGGTTACCGCCAGGGTGTCGGTCTCGTTCTCCAGATCCAGCTTGGCAATTTTCATCTGATAGCTGCTGGAGAGGGTCTGGGCATCATCACCAGTCAGCTGAGTCTCGGTTGTCATCCCCTGCAGGGCGACCTTGACGCTGTCAGGCAGTTGTACCGTGAGGGCCGAGAGGGTCATCTCGCTCTGGGGCGAGAGGAGCACACCGCTGATCTCGGCAATGTCGGCACTCCCTTTCAGATCGGCCAGCACCAAGTCCATCTTGCTCTGCTCTTCATGGACCGTCATCCCCTGCCAGGTCATGGTGAGGTGACCATTCCCCTCCAGATTGTCGTGGAACTCGCCGCTCAGAGGCAGGAAGCTGAACTCGTCCAGCCCCTGTTTGACCTTGAATTCATTGGCCCAGAAACGGCTGCTGTTACCCTGGGTCCAGAGACTGGTGACCGACTCCAGACCGAGTTCCCACTGCTCCATGCCCAGTGCGGTGAAAACCGGCGCTAGCGTGCCATTATGGGTATCGAGCAGGAAGTGGCTCTTGATGTAGAGCGGCAGGATCTGGCTCTTGACCACCAGTTGCAACTCGATGGGCTGACTGCCCTCCAGCTCGCTGTCGATGGCAGCCAGCTCCTCCGGCGTCACCACGACCTTCAGGACCCCGTCACGGGTGAAGAGGTTGCTGCTGCCCGGCAGCCACTGCATGTCGAGCCCGCTCTCTTTCTCCACCTTGGCGATCTGCTCCGCCATGATGTTGTCGAAGCTGTTGCCCGTGTACCAGCACGCAGCCAGACCACCACCTACCAGTGCCGCACCCACGGCGAGGGCCACTATCTTTTTCATATATCCATGTGTCTCCAGGGAGTTGTCACTGCACTCTACGGGGCGGACTCGGGGCTAGGCAAGTCCAATCAGATGGCGAGTCCACTTTCTTGCGGCTCGCCACAACATCACAGCAAGGGGCTGAAGAGATAGAAGATGTTCTCCATCGCCTTCTTGTACCAGGGGCGGGCCTGCCATTGGGCCAGGGTCATCGGGGTGGCTTCCGCCATATAGCCCTGTACCAGCCGGGTCATCTGGGCCACGAACGAGGGGTTGTCCACCAACAGGGTCACCTCGAAGTTGAGCCAGAGGCTGCGCCGATCCAGATTGACCGTCCCCACCAGCGCGAAGTCATCATCCACCAGCACACTCTTGGTATGGAGCAGACCGGCATCGTAGCGGTAGATCTCCACCCCGGCCGCCAGCAGCTCCTCCATAAAGGCGTTGCAGGCGTAATTGGCCATGATGGAGTCGTTGCGTGCCGGCAACACCAGCTGCACCTGCACCCCGCGCGCCGCTGCCGAACTGAGTGCGGCCGCCAGCGGATCGTCGGGTACAAAGTAAGGGGTCGTCAGCACCAGATGGCTGCGTGCCTGATAGATGGCCAGCAGCAGGCTCTGCTGGATGCAGTCGCCGCCGACGAAGGGACCGGACGGGATCAGCTGGGCGCGGTAGTTGGTCTGGGACCAGGCTTCCGGCTCATGTTGCAGACTGTCGAGCAGCCGCTCTCCGGTCTCCATCTCCCAATCCCAGACGAAGATCGACCACATCAGCGGCACCATAGGGCCCTGCACCCGGATCATGATGTCGACCCACTGGCCAACCCCGGCATCCTGCTTGAAGAAACGGGGATCCACCATGTTCATGGAGCCGGTGTAACCCACCCTGTCATCGATCACCACCAGCTTGCGGTGCATCCGCAGATCCTGACGCTGGAACAGAATCCGCCAGGCGCCGACCGGCAGCACCTCCACCAGCTTGACCCCCGCCTTGCGCAGCTTTTTGGGCCAGTGGGAGCGGAAGAACTGTTTACTGCCCACCGAATCGAGCAGCAAGCGACAATCCACGCCGCGTTGCGCCACTTCAATCAGCGCTCCGCACACCTCGTCGGCATCGCCGCCCGGATGCCAGATATAGAACTCCAGATAGCAGGAGAGCGTCGAGCGACGGATATCCTGGGCAATCTCGCGCAAGATCCAGTCCGGCTTGTTGAGCAAGGTCATGCGGTTGCCAGAGAGCATCGGCATGGCGAGCCGTCCCTGGATGAGATCGTGCAGTGGCTGTGCTTTGGCGCCCACTTCGCAGCAGTGCTGTGGGAACAGACGGGCCAGTTGCCGGATCCAGATCGCATAAGGGCGATACATGGCCTGGGCGCGCTCGGCACGGCGGCGCCCCAGCTTTATTTCACCAAACAGCACATAGAAACCCACCCCGGCAAACGGAATGGCATAGATCAGCGCCAGCCAGGCCAGCGACACCCCGATGGGACGGCGTTTCATCACCACCCGAAACGACACACCGGTGACAATCACGGTATGAAAAAGCAGTAGCAGCCAACCCAGAAAACGGGAAAACAGCAGTTGAAGATCGTGTTCCAGACCGTTAAACAACGGGGACTCCTTCTAATCGACAAACAGCGCGGTGGGCAGACCCCAACCGGCCGGGATGGTATGCTGTAAGGCAAATCCATTCTATCAGGTCGCACGCATGATCCTGCAATCTATGCTGCTCAGCCTGGCCATGCTAGGCCAAGGCTCATATGACATCAATGAGCAACAGATAAACCAGTACCTGCAATCTCAGGTGCAAGTCGATAAACAGCTGGAGCTGCCGGGCATCATCAAGGCCCATGTGACGCTTGAGCAGAGCGATGTCCAGATCGGTCGCCAACGCCCCGATACCGCCCGGGTCTATGGCAAGGGCAAGCTCAAAATCGCCCTGCCAGACAATACCGAATATGACGCCCGCCTGCAGATGACCTATGAGGCGAGACCCCGCTATGACAAGAGCCAGAGCGCGCTGTTTCTCGATAACATGAAGCTGGTGGAGTACAAGCTGGAGCCGGAGGCGGCCGAGAAGAAGTTCGGGCTGATGCTCAACATGCTGCTGCAGAGTATGGAGAAGCGGCTCGAGACCAAACCGGTCTACAAACTCAATGACAAGGATCCGGATCAGGCCTGGCTGAAGGAGAATCTGCTGGGGCTGGAGCTGTCACCGGGCAAGATCCACCTGCTGACCAAACCCCGCTAAACCGCTCAATTCAGGAGGGGCTGGGTGGTATCCCGTACCAGCAGCTCCACCTGATACCCCTGCTGCTGCTGCCGCTCGTAGAGGGAGAAGAGCGACCCGCTCAATTGATTGAGGGGCATATCGGCAAACCCGGCCTTGAGATAGAAAGGCTTCTCGAAGGGCAGCGCCTGACAGACCACAGGTTTGTCCAACAGACCGTGACAGGCGTGCTGCAGCAGCCGTGACCCCAATCCCAGCGACTGGTAGTGGGGCAACAGGCGAAAGCCGCACAGATGGTAAAACTCCTCCTCGTCCCGCAACCGTACCGCCCCCACCAGCCAGTGAGCATCACGCACGACAAAGATCCGCTCGGCCAGGTCCGGCACATAGTGGGAAAACGTCGTCTCGTAATAATCCCTGATAAGGGAGAGGTCGGCGTCGCAGTACTCTTCGAAAGTGAGTTCCATCGCCAGCTTGCTTGTCACAGACAAATCCTTTGATAATCAGTTATTAGTGCCAGATACGGTGCGCTAATCCGACCAGATGACGCCAGCACGATAGCATGCCTTTCGTCAACAAAAAAGCGGACGTCGTGGGCAGCTTGCTTACCCGGTGGAAGAGGCCATGACCCACCGCCTGACAGCCAAAACCGTGCTTTATGATGACAATCCTTTATTGCGGCGGATACTTTGATCCCGGTCACCGAATCGGATCATTTGCCCCCTGTTGGCCGCTTGTTCTGCCCTCGTCATGATGCTTTACTCAACATGGTCATCACAAGAAGGAGTATTAGGGTTGAAAGCATGGATGCTGGCAGGCCATATGTTGTTGATCCCCCTGAGCGGATGGAGCCAGACTCCCCCTCCCGCGGAGGTGATCTTCCTGACCGCAGCGCCCTCCCCCTTGCGTCCGGTCAAAGATGCCACTCCCGCCCCACAACCCGACACAGCTCAAACGACGGCAGTCGCCACCAACGGCAAAAAGCAGATCCAGGTCTATAAATCGGTGCAACAAAACGGGGTGGTACGCTACTCCGACATGGCGCCCGAACAGGGCCATTACGAGCTGCTGCTGTTCAACGACTGCTTCGCCTGCGATCCCAAATCCAATGTTAACTGGCAGACCACAGGGCTGTTTCTCTATGACTATGCCAGCACCATCAAGGCAGCCGCCAAAACCTATCAGGTTGAACCGGCGCTGATCCGGGCGCTGATCCATGCGGAAT
Organism: Aeromonas sp. HMWF015; assembly: GCF_963878965.1. NCBI lineage: Bacteria > Pseudomonadati > Pseudomonadota > Gammaproteobacteria > Aeromonadales > Aeromonadaceae > Aeromonas > Aeromonas sp. HMWF015. The sequence goes on from NZ_CAWNZT010000397.1 coordinate 10,164, forward strand.
CCGCTTTCAATCCACTGGCAGTCTCTCGCAAGGGGGCAATGGGGCTGACCCAGCTGATGCCCGCCACGGCGCGGGAGCTGGGGGTCGGCAATGCCTTGCTGGCGGAGCAGAATATTTTCGGCGGGGTGAAATACCTGGCGGGACTGCTCAAGCAGTATGATGGCAACGTGGCGCTGGCGACCGCGGCCTACAACGCCGGCGCGGGCGCCGTACAAAAACATGGAGGTATCCCGCCCTATGCGGAAACCCGCGCCTATGTGGAGCGCGTTCAGCTCCTCCACCTGCGCTACAAAGAGATGCTGCAGGCCAAAGGGCTCTGAGATTAGCCTCAGTTAATGCTCTTTTCTTGTCCCTCCAGAAACAAAAAACACGCCCGCAGGCGTGTCGATACCACACTTTGTTTCGCAAATGATTATTTCTGCTCAGTCGCCACCAGGCGATAAGCCAGCGCACCCAGAATGGCACCGACAATCGGGGCAACCCAGAACAGCCACAGCTGGCTGATAGCCCAGTCACCGACAAACAGCGCAACACCGGTACTGCGGGCCGGGTTGACCGAGGTATTGGTCACCGGAATGCTGACGAGGTGGATCAGGGTCAGGCACAGACCGATGGCGATCGGCGCAAAACCGGCAGGCGCCCGGCTATCGGTGGCGCCCATGATGACGAACAGGAAGAAACCGGTCATCACCATTTCGCACACCAGTGCGGCAGTCAGACTGTAACCACCCGGAGAGTGCTCACCGTAGCCGTTGGAAGCAAAACCGGCAGAGAGATCAAACCCGGCCTGACCGCTGGCAATCACGTAAAGCACGGCAGCGGCGGCAATGCCACCCAACACTTGCGCCACGATATAAGGCAGTACACCGGATGCCGGAAAACGACCACCCGCCCACAGACCGACGGTCACGGCCGGATTGAGGTGGCAACCGGATATATGGCCGATGGCAAACGCCATGGTCAGCACGGTCAGACCGAAAGCCAGCGAGACCCCCAGCAGACCAATCCCGACGTGAGGGAAGGCTGCAGCCAGCACGGCACTGCCGCAACCGCCCAATACCAGCCAGAAAGTGCCCATAAACTCAGCAGCAACAGGTTTCACATTATTTCTCCCATTTGAGATAACACCGAACAAGACCCGAGAAGGGCCCATGCTTGAACAAGCGCAGCATTATGGGAGTGTGAGTCCAGATTGCGAACCCGGCAGACAGAGTTCACAGAATGTGACTTTCATCACAATTAGTTGATTAGATAAGAGATTTATCATTAAGACAGCTGGCTGCACATCTCATACCCAAGGGCGTCATGCGACAACTTGTGACACCATTTAGCTCGAGTGCTCATCCCTTGAACGATAAAAACGGAGGCGTGGTCAGTCTCCTGCAGGGGAAAAACGGCTGACGACCTGCCCCTGATGCTCAATCCACTCCATAAACATGGCGACGGGACGGGCATAGACCTGACCATCCTGCTCGGATTGATAAATTACCAGCTGCTCCTGGGTTTCGGTATGCAAAGCCAGGGCAAGCACTTGATAGTAACCCCCCTTGAAGTGGCGATAGCGGCCTGGAACGGGTGCTTGCATGGGAAAACCTCGCAGAAGTGAACACCGATGAGCGAACCACATAAAGATGACACCATGAGTGCCATTCAACTCATCGAAAAGGGGGACGAAGACGATTTTTTACACAAGCCAATCGTGCCACATGATCCGGATATTGCAACACAGTCAGGCAGCTTTGTTAATTCGTTCCCCATGTTTCACTAGTTAACCTTGGTTAGCACCAAAGATCGTGCTGAATTTAACGTTCTGGCAACCCTGTTTTAGGGCTAAAAATCAGGGAATTCTTCTAAAAAGAGGATTGTTCTAGCATTCAATTCTGTGAAGAATAGGGGAAAAGAAATTTGATACTAAAAATCGCCTTTTTCGCCAACGCGTCCCTGTGGGGAAGGAATCACACTCACCATGTTCACAATCGACAAGTCACACAAGCTCGACGATGTCTGCTATGACATCCGCGGCCCGGTGCATAAAGAGGCTCGCCGTCTCGAAGACGAAGGCCACCGCATTCTCAAGCTCAACATCGGCAACCCGGCCCCGTTCGGCTTTGATGCGCCGGAAGAGATCATCAAGGATGTGATCCTCAACATGCCGCTGAGCCAGGGCTACTGCGACTCCAAGGGGCTCTTCTCTGCCCGTAAAGCGGTGATGCAGTACTACCAGCAAAAAGGGATGCGCAAGGTCGATATCGACGACATCTACATTGGCAATGGCGCCAGCGAGCTGATCGTGATGGCGATGCAGGCGCTGCTCAACAATGGCGACGAGATGCTGGTGCCCTCCCCCGACTACCCGCTCTGGACCGCTGCCGTCACTCTCTCCGGTGGCCATGCGGTGCACTATCGCTGCGACGAAGGGGCTGACTGGTACCCGGATCTCGACGATATCCGCGCCCGCATTACCCCGCGCACCCGCGGCCTGGTACTGATCAACCCAAACAATCCGACCGGTGCCGTCTACGGCAGCGAGTTCCTGCTGGAGGTGATCGAGATCGCCCGCCAGCACAACCTCATCATCTTCGCCGACGAGATCTACGACAAGATCCTCTACGACGATATCTCCCACACCAGCGTCTGCACCCTGTGTGACGATGTGATGGTGGTGACCTTCAACGGCCTCTCCAAGGCTTACCGTGCCTGCGGCTTCCGTCAGGGCTGGATGGTCATCACCGGTCCCAAAGGCCGAGCCCGCGGTTACATTGAAGGGCTGGAGATGCTGGCCTCTATGCGGCTGTGTGCCAACGTGCCGATGCAGCACGCCATTCAGACTGCGCTTGGCGGCTACCAGAGCATCAACGAGCTGATCCTGCCGGGCGGTCGCCTGCGCAAGCAGCGGGACAAGGCGTGGGAACTCTTGAACGAGATCCCCGGGGTATCCTGCGTCAAACCCAAGGGGGCGCTCTACATGTTCCCGCGCCTCGATCCCAAGGTGTATGACATTCGCGACGACCAGAAGATGGTGTTCGACCTGCTGCAGCAAGAAAAATTGCTGCTGGTGCAAGGCACCGGCTTCAACTGGCCGGCGCCGGATCACTTCCGGCTGGTGTTCCTGCCCCGCGAAGAGGAGCTTGAGGATGCCATCGGCCGCCTCGCCCGCTTCCTCAAGGGCTACAAGCAGTAAGCAAGGCTCATGAAAAAGGCTCCCGCGGGAGCCTTTTTGTTATCTGTCGTTTTATTCATGCCATCAACCGTGCAGCAGGGCACCGGCCACCAGCACCGCCATGGTGATGAGAGCCACCCCGATGATAAAGGGCAGCACCCAGCGCACGAAGCGATCGTAGGGGATCTTGGCGAGCGCCAGCCCCGCCACCAGATGAGCGGCGGTGGGGGCGAACAGGTTGATCCAGCCGGAGGCGGACTGATAGGCGGTGATCACCAGATCCCGCGAGATGCCGGAGAAGTCAGCCAGCGGCCCCATCAGCGGCATGGAGACAGTCGCCAGCCCCGAGGTGGACGGGATAAAGAAGCTCAGGATGATGTGCACCAGATAGGCCATCAGGATGAACACCGACGAGGAGAGCCCGCTCACCAGCCCCTCGGCCCAGTGCAAAATAGTGTCGATGATGACGCCCTGCTCCATCACCACATAGATGCCGCGCGCCACCGCAACCACCAGTGCCACCCCGATAAGATCCCGAGCGCCGCTCAGGAAAGTCGCCACATAGTTGGACTCCGGCATCCGGTTGATCAGCGCGATCAGGATGGAGGCACTGAAGAACAGGGTGGATAGCTCGTCAAACCACCAGCCAAAGGTGGGCAGCACATCGATCCCCAAGTCCGACCAGGGCACCACCGCATAGATCATCAGCAGGAAGGTGCCGAAGAAGACCAGCATGGTGAGCTTCTGCTTGCCGGTGAAGGCGAGGTTGCCGCTCTTCATCTGGGAGAACTCGTCGTCATAGGTGATGTCGGCCAGCACGGAGCGGGACTTGTCCTGCTGCACCTGCTTGGCGTAGCGCATCACGAACCAGGAGGCAAAGATCACCAGCAGCAGCCACTGGATGACCCGCAAACCGATCCCCTCACCGATGGGAATGCCGGCAAAACCGGAGGCGATACCGGTGGCAAACGGGTTGACGGTGGAGGCGAGCACCCCGACCCCGGAGCCGAGCAGGATAATGCCCGCAGCCACCATGCGATCGAAGCCCGCCGCCATCATCACCGGCACGATCAGCGCCCAGAAGGCTACCGTCTCCTCCGCCATGCCGAAGGTGGAGCCGCCGAGGGCAAACAGGGCGATCAACACAGGAATTAGCAGCCGCTCACGCCCGGCAAAGCCACGCACAATGGCCCCCACCCCAGCATCAAGCGCACCGCTTTGCATGGTCACAGCGAGAAAACCACCGATGATGAGCACGAACAGCGCCACATCGGCCGCCTTGTGAAAACCCTGGATGGGCGCCTTGAGCACCTCGAATACCCCTTGCGGGTGGGCGGGTAACTCGGTGTAGCTGCCGGGCACCGGCAACAGCCGCTCGTCGCCGCTGTAATCGGCCACGGCCGCTGCCGCCACCGGCTGCTGGGTCTTGGCGGTGACATAGTCATATTTGCCCGCTGGCAGCACCCAGGTCAGGGCGGCCATCAGGGCGATGATGATGAAAAGCAGGGTATAAACAGTGGGGAGTTGGCGCTTCTTGGGCGCCTCGTTTGGAGTGGTCATAGCTTCCGTACCTCGGCAATGCCGTCTGTGATCCGATCAGCGCAAGACTAGCGGGTTTGATATGGGAAAAAGGTGATCGCTGATAATAAAATTCCGCAAATTAGCGGAATGTTTGCCAAAAAAACAGGGCCCCGCGGGGCCCTGTTTTCACTTGAGTCAGACTCAGAGCTCGACCACGTCGAATTTCACATCCGGATTTACATCCGCATCGTAATCGACCTCATCCAGACCGAAACCGAACAGGCGCAGGAACTCCTGCTTGTAGCCGGTGTAGTCAGTCAGCTCGGAGAGGTTTTCGCTGGTGATAGATGGCCACAGGTCGCGGCAGGTCTGCTGCACATCTTCACGCAGTTCCCAGTCATCCATGCGGATGCGAGCCTGCTCGTCCAGCGCCATGTCGGACGCGTAGAGACGGGTGCGCATCATGCGATCCACCTGCTCCATGCAACCCTCGTGAATGCCCTTCTCCTTCATGATCTTGAAAGCCATGGAGATATAGAGCGGCATCACCGGAATGGCGGAAGAGGCCTGGGTCACCACGGATTTGAGCACGGCCACGTGAGCGGTGCCGCCCTTGGCTGCCAGATCGCCACGGATGGCGGCAGCGGCGCGGTCCAGATCTTCCTTGGCGCGGCCCAGAGTGCCATGCCAGTAGATTGGCCAGGTCAGATCGGTACCGATGTAGGAGTAGGCCACGGACTTGGCGCCGTCAGCCAGCACGCCGGCATCACGCAGGGCAGCCATCCACAGCTCCCAATCCTGACCGCCCATGACGGTGATAGTGTTCTGGATCTCTTCTTCGTTCGCCGGCTCGACGGTGGCGGTGATGACCTGATCCTTGTTGGTATCGATGGCGGTGGTGGTGTAGACCTCACCGATCGGTTTGAGGGCAGAGCGCACCACTTCGCCGGTTTCCGGCATCTTGCGCACCGGAGAGGCCAGGGAGTAGACAACCAGATCGATTTGACCCAGATCCTGCTTGATAAGCTCAATCACCTTGGCGCGGCACTCGTTGGAGAAGGCATCGCCGTTGACGCTCTTGGCGTAGAGGCCCGCCTCTTTGGCTGCCTTGTCGAAGGCGGCAGAGTTGTACCAGCCAGCGGTACCGGTCTTGGACTCGGTGCCCGCTTTTTCAAAGAAGACGCCGAGGGTGGCGGCGCCGCTACCGAAGGCAGCCGCAATCCGGGAGGCCAGGCCATAACCGGTGGAAGCGCCGATCACCAGTACCTTTTTGGGACCATTCTCGATGGTGCCCTTGGCCTTGGTATAAGCGATCTGGCGACGAACATTGGCTTCACAACCGACCGGATGAGTGGTGGTGCAGATAAAGCCGCGAACCTTGGGTTTGATGATCATATGGGGTCTCGGATCCGTTTAATGGATGAAATCGGGGCATAAGATACCTCATCTTGCCGCGATAAGGTGCTCTGATGTGTTGAACTGCGGCAAAAATGGGCATCCGAAGGTGGCAATCATGGTCCATGCCATGGTGCCACCTCACGGCAGCTAGCAGGCAATGCGGGTGATGTGGCCATCCTGCAGCTTATAGAAGGCATCTTGGGGCAACTCCTGTGACCAGATCGCCTCATAGTCGAGATCGGCATAGACGCCACGCAACATGGCACCGAGCAGACCGTGGGAGATAACGATGGCCCGCTCGGCGATGGCAGGATCCTGCAACCACTGGTGTGCCCGGCGCTGAATGCTCTCGAAGCTCTCGGCCCCCGGTGCCTGCAGATACCAGTCCCCCTTGCCGGTATCGAGCTCGGGATGAGCGAGCCGCAGCACCGGGATCTGGCAGCTCTCCCACTCCCCCATCCCCAGCTCCATCAAGCGATCGTCCCAGACGATGCGATCTGCCGTCAGCCCCAGCTGCTCGCACACCAGCAGTGCAGTCTGACGGGCGCGACCGAGCGGGCTAGCATAGACGCTCCAGCGGGCGGGATCCGCCAGTTCGCCAGCAAGGCGCCGCCCCATGGCGATGGCTTGCGCCTCACCCTTGTCGGTCAGATCGGAGTTGCAACGCCCCTGCAGACGCTGCTCGGCATTGAAGCGGGTCTGGCCGTGGCGCAGCAGATAGATGAGTCGAGACATGATTTCTCCAGCACGTTCAAAGAGATAGAAAAATAAAGGGGGAAGATGATAGCAGATGAGCCCGAAGGATGGCCCAAACAGAGAGGCTAAAACGGGCGTAAAAAACGGGTCAGGGTTGACCCGTTTGCTGCCAATTTGGCCAGAGTGTGTCGGCTCAGCCCTTCTTGATCTCCCGCAGATAGCGGTAGATGGAGTGGACCGAAATGCCGAGCTGGCGCGCCGCAATCTGGGCGCTGTCTTTTAACTCGAAGATCCCCATGTCGTGCAGCTGGTTGACGATAACCCTGGTCTTCTGGGACGGGGGCACAGCCTCGTTGCCACGCACCTCGGCACTGACGGTGTCGATGGTGCTGTTGAGCGCCTCGTCGATGTTGCGGGCGAACACCTCCGGGGTGGCATGGCTCTCGTGGGGGTGCATGCACTCCGGCATCATGGTGCGCAGCACGGATTGCAGCGGGGCATCCATGTCGCTGTTGATACAGAGCAAGCCGATGGCCCTGTGCTCCCCGTTGCGGATCACGGTGGTGATGGAGCGCAAGGTCTTGCCGGTGGCGCACTTGGTCATGTAGGGGCTGGAGATATCCTGCCCGCTCTTGAGCTTCATCATCGCCAGGTTGGTGATGGGAGCGCCGACACTGCGGCCGGTGATATGGCCGTTGGCAATCTTGACGATCGAGGGATTGCGCGCATCCAGACTGTGGAGCAGCACTTCGGTGTGCTGACCATACATGGCGGCGATGCCATCCACTATGTTCTCCATCGACTTGAGGATCTCAAAATCGCTCGGACTCAACTCTTGCAGCTTCACAATGGGACCTTCTTGCAATGGTTGCTGCC
>NZ_CAWNZT010000397.1:17824-22129 GCF_963878965.1 Aeromonas sp. HMWF015
GACAGGGACATCAGGCGGACATGATATCAATAATGGTGCTGTCTGTGGCAGACATGCCCTCCTTCACCATCTGGCCGACGTTGCGGATGGTCTGATCCACGTCGCCGGCGACGATCCCCTGCCCCGACACCGAGTGACTGTTGAGGGCCATCAGGAAGCCGCGCACTGCCGCGCCGGAGGAGGTACTCACCTTCATGGCGCAGGAGGCCTTCGCCCCGTCGCACACCATGCCGGCACTGTCGCTCAGTACATTCTGGATGGCGAAGCAGGATTGCTCGAAGCTGCCGCCCGCCAGATAGACCATGGCCATGGAGGCGGCCGCGCTGGTCACGGTATTGCCACAGAAGGCCGACAGCGGCGGATAGTGGGACTTGATATAGATGGCGCCCAGATGGCTCATGATGAGGGCGCGAGCCAGCTGCTCTTCGCTGGCCGCAAAGCGCTCGGCAATCACCATCACCGGAATGGTGGCGGCAATGCCCTGGTTGCCGCTGCCGAAGTTGCTCATAGCTGGCAGGGTCGCCCCCCCATCCGGGCATCGGAGGCAGCCGCCGTCATCATCACGATGCGGTTCATCACATCCTCACCGATTAGACCGGCATTGATGTTCTGCTGCATGGTGCGGCCAATCTCCAGGCCATAGGGGTTGTTCATCCCCTCGGCAGAGAGCTTGCCGTTGAGCTCGGAGGCTTTGAGGATGAACCTGATCTGCTCGAACTCCACCTGAGTGGCGAACTCGTAGATGGCGGCGATGCTGATATCGACGCCATCGCAGATGGAACCGGTGGCGCCGCCCTGGCTCTGATCGGCGGTGAAGGTCACCTCGCCATCGCGGCGCTGCTCGACGATGCGGGTATGACCGCCGCACAGGGTCACTTCGGCACTGTGCTCTTCACCCTTGTCATCAGAGCCATAAACGGTCACGCGGCAGAAGATAAACTCGGGGGCGGCGGTGCGGCTCACGTGCACTTTGCCAGCATCGATCAGCTGCTGGGCACGATCCACCTGTTCTGGCTGGATCGCGGCCAGCACCTCCAGCCCGGCATCAGCGTTGCCGCCGATGGCACCGGCCGCGGCCGCAATGGCCAGACCGATCTTGCCGGTGCCCGGCACATAAACACCCATCGAGTTTTTATAGAGATTGTCCGACACCGCAACCTCGAGGCGACCGGGCTCACAGCCCAGTTGCCGGACGGCGACAGCCGCGGCATAGGCGGCGGCGATTGGCTCGGTACAACCCAGCGCTGGTTTGACAACCTGTTGAATAATCTGCAGATACTGCTGCCACGCTTGTTTCATCACTTGAACCTTTTTATCAGCATTAACGAGCGATATGGGCGATCGCTTCCACTTCAACCTTGACGCCCATCGGCAGATCCTTCACTGCGAAGCAGCTGCGCGCCGGACAATCTTTCTGGAAATAGGCTTTATAGACCTCGTTGAACGCGGCAAAATCGCTGATCTCGGCGAGGTAGCAGGTGGTTTTGAGCACGGTATCCAGCGAGCCGCCAGCGGCTTCCAGCACGGATTTCAGGTTTTCCAGTGACTGGCGGGTCTGGGCGGCAATCCCCCCTTCCACCACACCACCCTGCTGCTTGCAGACCGGCAACTGACCGGAGGTAAAGATAAGGTCGCCATAGGCAGTGCCGTGGCTGTAGGGACCGATAGCGTCAGGTGCCGCTGCTGCTGTGATGATGCGTTTCATATAGCCACTCCTGTTTGTGCAATTTTTTTTGCAATCATGAATCTCATTCCGTTCAACATTATTTGCTTTTTATTTTATCCGTTCAACAAAAAGATACAAAAATGGCGTTTAAAGGCACCTTTCGGCCTCAATATAAACCGTGATCACCATCCTGATTTGAACAAAAGTACTCTTATGGGCATTGTTTATGACAGTTTCATTCAACTATATTTGCGCCGATTTCCCACATCCCTACAAAAAAGAAGGTTTTAATGGACGCGCATAGCACTACACTCGCCAGCCCCGTGATGGGCACGCTGGAATGGAAAGAAGCGGTTCGCTTCGACAGCACCGACTGGGGCTGGATCATCATGAGCATCGGCATGGCCATCGGCGCGGGGATCGTCTTCCTGCCGGTACAGGTGGGTCTGATGGGCTTGTGGGTCTTTCTGCTCTCGGCGGTGATCGGCTACCCCGCCATGTACATGTTCCAACGCCTCTTTATCAACACCCTGGCCACCTCGCCGGAGTGCAAGGATTACCCCAGCGTCATCACCGGCTACCTTGGCAAGAACTGGGGTGTGCTGCTCGGTGCCCTCTACTTCGTGATGCTGGTGATCTGGGTCTTCGTCTACTCCACCGCCATCACCAATGACAGCGCCTCCTTCCTGCAGAGCTTCGGCGTCACCGACGGCCTGCTCTCCGAAAACCCGCTCTACGGTCTGGTGCTGATCTGCGGTCTGGTGGCACTGGCCTCGCGCGGTGAAAACCTGCTGTTCAAGATCTCCACCTTTATGGTGCTGACCAAGATCAGCGTGGTGGCCGTGCTCGGCCTGATGATGGTGGACAAGTGGGATGCGGCCAACATCACCGCCATGCCCGCCGCCGGTGACTGGATGAAGGATGCCATCATCATGCTGCCCTTTACCCTCACCTCCATCCTCTTTATCCAGAGCCTGAGTCCCATGGTGATCTCCTACCGCTCGCGGGAAAAGTCGCTTGAAGTGGCCCGCTTCAAGGCGATGCGCGCCATGAATATCGCCTTCGGCATCCTGTTTGTGGTGGTGTTCTTCTACGCGGTCTCCTTCACTCTTGCCATGGGCCACGATCAGGCGGTTAAAGCCTCTGAAGAGAATATCTCCGCGCTGGCCATGGTAGCCCAGGGGATGCCCGGCCAGACTCTCAAGCTCCTGAGCCTCACCCTCAACATCTTTGCGGTAATGACCGCCTACTTCGGCGTTTATCTGGGCTTTCGTGAAGCCTGTCAGGGTCTGGCGATGAACCTGCTGCGCCGCGTCATGCCGGAAAACCGCATCAACAAAGGATTGGTGGGCAAAGGGATCATGGTGTTCACCGTCATGCTCTCCTGGGGTGCCATCGTGCTCAACGCACCGGTACTGAGCTTCACCTCTATCTGCAGCCCCATCTTCGGCATGGTGGGTTGTCTCATCCCGGCCTATCTGGTCTATCAGGTACCGGCACTGCACAAGTACAAGGGCACCTCCCTCTACATCATCATCGTCACCGGCCTGCTGCTCTGCGTCTCGCCCTTCCTGGCGTTCAACTGATCGGTTGCAAGCGGATAGTCCCTTATCGGCCACGGGTCACCTTCGGGTGGCCCGTTTTCTATTGGCTCGGCTGACGGCGCTCCCGCCCGAAAGTAAAAAGCCAAGGGGATCACAACTTGCAACCGGCCATCACCCAAGGGAGGCCGCTCGGAGTACTATTCAGGCAACACGACTCACGCCCGCACTCCGGTATCGAGGCTTAACATGAAATGGATTTTCAACCCCGCCATCCGGCTGGGCAATCAGCTCTCCTTCAAATACAAATTCCTGCTCTGGTCCTGCCTGATGCTGCTGCCACTGGCGTACAGCATGACCAATCTGCTGGGGCGGCTGCAGGATGACAACGCGCAGGCCAACCGGGAGCTGGCTGGCGTGGTCAATCTCGCCCCCGTGCCCGCTATCGAGCAGGCCCTGCTCACCCATCGCAATCTGGTGACCCGTCACGCCCATGAGGTGGATCCGGTCGGTGATGACCAGGTCAAAGCAGCTGCACAAGCCGTTGATCAGAGCCTGCAAGCCTTTGCCGACACCCGCCAGAACAACCCCTCCTTTGAGGTGATCCAGCAGGGCTGGGCCGCCCTGCAGAGTGAAGCAGGCAAGCTGGAAGTGGAGCAGAGCAACCAGCGCCACGACAAGCTGCTGACCGAGGTGCGCCACCTCTACAAGCATATTACCGCCAGTAGCAGCCTGATCCAGGATCCGGCGCTCGGTACCTACTACATGGTGATCCTCGCCAGCGAGCGGTTGCCGCAGCTGCGCGACCTGCTGGCTCAGGTGCGGGATCGCGCCGCCACCATCGCCGATTTCGGCCTGTTTCAGGCCGAGGGCTACAGCGGCCTGCGTTTTCGTCTCGACCTGATCAGCGCCACTCTGCAAGAGCTGGAGGCCGATCTGACCCTGCTCTACCAGATTGAACCGGCCTACCGCGCCGAGCTGGGTCAGCAGACCGATGCTCTGATACAGCTGGTGCGTCAGGGGGTCGAGACCATGGAAAACAAGATGATGAAGGATCAGCTGGTGCAGCTCTCCACCAAGGAGGTGCAAGCACTGGGG
>NZ_CAWNZT010000397.1:22139-36560 GCF_963878965.1 Aeromonas sp. HMWF015
GGAGGCCGACCTGCGTCAGCGGCTAGCCGCCAACCAACGCCACTTCTGGTGGGTCACCGCGCCGCTGACCGTCAGCTTGCTGCTCTACCTCTACCTGATGATCGGTGCCTATCTCTCCCTGCGCGACACCGTAGGGCGGGTGCGTGATATCGCTGCCCGGGTCAACGCCCAGGATCTCAGCCAGCATATCGAGATCGTCGGTCAGGACGAGCTGGCCGCCATCAGCCGGGATTACAACGTGACCCTGGAGACCCTGCGCACCCTGATGCGGCGAGTGCGTGAAAATGGCGTCACCGTGGTGGAGAGCGCCACCGAGATCGAAGCGCGCACCTGCCGCTCACAGGAGGTCATTGCCGATCAGCAAGGGGAGACCCATCAGGTCGCCACCGCCATCAAGGAGCTGGCCGCCACCTCACAAGACATGGCGGGCAACGCCCTGCAAGCCGCCCGCATGACCCAGGAGGCGCAGAACGTGGTCGGTCAGGGCGAGGATGTGGTGGATCGCACCATCAAGGCCATCGACCATATCAACCGCGAAGTGCTGCGCACCGCCGACACCATAGGCCAACTGGAGCAGCAGTGCAGCCAGATTGGCGGCGTCATCAGCGTGATCCGCGGCATCGCCGAACAGACCAACCTGCTGGCCCTCAACGCTGCCATCGAAGCGGCCCGTGCCGGTGAGCAGGGTCGCGGCTTTGCGGTGGTGGCCGACGAGGTGCGATCTCTTGCCAACCGCACCCAGGGGGCTACCGTCGAGATCCAGCAGATGATTGAACAGCTGCAATCCGGCGCCCGCGCCTCGGTCACCGCCATGTCGGCGGCCAGCCATGAAGCGCAGGAGGGGGTCGGGCTGGCGCAGGAGGCAAAACAGGCTTTCGGCGCCATCACCGAGAAGGTGGATCGAATGGTCGATACCAACGCCATCATCGCCAGCGCCATCGAGCAGCAGGGCGCCGTGGTCAACGAGATCGAACGCAACGTGGTGCGCATCTCCGATGGCAGTGACGAGGCGCTGCAAGTGGCCAACGCCGCCCGCGATGCCGCCCGCCAGATCCACCAGCTCACCGAACAGCTGCGCGCCATGGTACAGAGCTTCGTGCTGTAACAGAGCGCTGACAAGCCGGGCTCAACGTGAGCCCGGCATTATCCCGGTCTCGCCCCTGCCAACAACATCTCGGTTGCTCGGATAATCCAGAAAATCTCTGCGACCCACTTGCCGGGCAGATGCCAACAAAGTAGTCTCGAACGAAAACAAAGTGCGGCGTTCCCGACACGCACGGTCTGCGACGTCGAGGCAAGCAAGCCGCCTGCGAGCCACAGATTAAACCCAGCGTCACGTCATCTATCACCCGCTTCAAGCGAGGATTTACCTATGGCCAGATACCAGTTTTTTACCATTCCGGCGTCCAATCGGCAGCAATACACCTTTATCGACATGGCGTCTCCGACTTTTCTGAGTGAAAAGGCGGCACTGCTGACCCAAGGATTCGAGGTGGAGGAGGACTTTATTGACGCGACCAGTCCACGGGAGGCCGTCGAGAAGTACCAATCCAATTTTCTCTACGTGGCGGATGAGATAGGCAAGTCTGATAGCAGCTACGCCGCGGCCGTCGCCATGCTGGAGATTGGCAAGGGGTTATTGGGCAATAAAAACCGCTGAGATAAGGTACAGCGGTAAAGAGTGGTGGCCATCGTGGTAACGCGCCCGATGGCCATATGGCAAGACATCAATTCGGTAATTCAGAAGCGCCCCAGCTGCTGGAGCATCTCGATCAGCTCCTCTTCGCTGCTCGGCTCATAGGCCAGCTGAAGGCTCGGCGCAGCGCCCCCCATCAGCATGTAGACGTTGGTGCTGCAGTGGTCGTAGTGATACCACTTACCGTCGATACAGACGTCGGTATAGCATCTCGGATCCCTTTTCAGTTCCATATGCACATCCTTTTGTTACATCCCATCAACATCACTCCTGACCGTAAGACAACCCGCTGCGACCTATCTTGATACAGATCAAGATGTGCAACGGCTGTGCTCCTGCAGGCGCAATTCCTGCAGTTTTCCACCCGGATGGCGTTGTGTAGCGCAAGTCCCCCTTTCTTCTCTTCCCTGACTTGAGCCTGACTACACTTAGCCCTGTCGACCCACACCACCATCTGGAGTCATACCGATGAAACCGAGGCTTCCCACCCCCACGATTTTCTCGCTCTTGCTCTGTGGCGCACTGCTTGTGCAGCCTGCTCTTGTGCAGTCGGCCAAGGCCGCCATCGACCCCAAGCCTGCCAGCGAATTTACCATCAAAGCAAACCAGCAGGTGCTCACCACCCTGCCCTTCAATGACAAGCAGGATTTCGAGGATGCCAAGCGTGGCTTTATCGCCAAACCGGAGACCCTGACTATCAAGGATGACAAGGGCAACGTGGTGTGGGATCTGGAGCAGTACAAGACCTACATCGGGCTCGACAAGGCATCCCCTGACACCGTCAACCCCAGCCTGTGGCGCAACGCCCAGCTCAACATGCAGTACGGCTTGTTCAAGGTCACCGACAAGATTTACCAGATTCGCGGCTTTGATCTCTCCAACATCACCTTTATCGAAGGCAACAAGGGATGGGTGGTGTTCGATCCGCTAATCTCCCCGCAAACCGCCAAGGCGGCGCTGGCCTTCATCAACAAGACCCAAGGGGAGCGCCCGGTCACCGCGGTGGTCTACAGCCACTCCCACGTAGATCACTACGGTGGTGCCGCTGGCCTGTTCAATTCGCTGGACGAGGTGAAAAAGAACGGCGTCGAGATCATCGCGCCGGAAGGATTTACCGAGCACGCGGTGTCGGAGAACGTCATCGCCGGCAATGCCATGGCCCGCCGCGCCGTCTACATGTATGGCGCCCTGCTGCCGCGCAATGCCCAGGGCAACGTGAACGGCGGTCTGGGGCAGACCGTCTCCGCCGGCGTGCCCTCGCTGCTGCTGCCGACCCGCTTTATCACCAAAACCGGTGAGACGCTGACGGTCGATGGCGTCAAGATGGTCTTCCAGATGACCCCGGGCACCGAAGCACCGGCCGAGATGAACACCTGGTTCCCGGACAGCAAAGCATTGTGGATGGCCGAAAACACCACCAACACCATGCACAACATCCTCACCCTGCGCGGTGCCCAGGTGCGCGATGCACTGAAATGGTCGAGCTTTCTCAACGAGACCATCGAAACCTGGGGTGATCAGGCCGAGGTCAAGTTCCAGAGCCACCACTGGCCACGCTGGGGCAATGCCAACATCGTTGACTACTTCAAAAAGCAGCGTGACCTCTACAAATACATCCATGACCAGTCGGTGCGCCTGATGAACATGGGCTATACCGGCGAGGAGATCTCCGAGCAGATCACCCTCCCCCCCGAGCTCAATGACTTCTGGCCGAACCGCGGTTACTACGGCACCCTGCGCCACAACAGCCGTGCCGTCTATCAGCGCTATATGGGCTGGTACTCCGGCAACCCCTCCGATCTCGACAACCTGCCCCCAGAAATGGTCGGCCCCAAATATATCGAGTTCATGGGGGGCGAGCAGGAGGTACTGAAAAAAGCCAAGGCCTCGTTCGACAAGGGGGAATATCGCTGGGTAGGAGAAGTGCTCAAGCATCTGGTGTTTGCCAACCCGAACAACACAGAGGGCAAGCTGCTGCTGGCAGATGCACTGGAGCAGCTGGGCTATCAGGCTGAATCCGGCCCGTGGCGCTCCGTCTATCTGCAAGGCGCCTATGAGCTGCGCAATGGCGTTCCTAACGTTGGTGGAACAGTCACCGCCTCGCCGGATACCATCCGGGCCATGAGTCCCAGCATGCTGTTTGACTATCTCTCGGTGCGCATTAATCCCGAGAAAGCGGCGGGCAAGAAGATGGTCATCAACATGGCGTTCACCGACATCGGGGAGAAACATACCCTGAGTCTGGAGAACGCGGTGCTGAACCACACCACCCGCTATGCAGCCAAGCCTGATGTGACCATTACTCTGAGCAAGAAGACGCTGGATGATATCCAGCTCGGTCAGGGCACCATGGAGCAGAAGATCGCCAGCGGCGAGATCAAGATCGAGGGTGATCAGCAGAAGTTCAGCGACTTCGTCACGCTGCTCGACAAGTTCAACTTCTGGTTCAACATAGTGACGCCATGATGCAACGCACCTTGCGCGCATGCATGGTCCTGCTCTGCCTCATCCCCGGGATGGGGCTGAGCTGTGGTTATGATGCCCTTTATCCCAATCCGTTCGAACAGAGCTGGCCCGGCACAGTCAATATTGCCATGGCCACGGCGACTGCGGTGAGCCGTGAGCAGTTGCCCCCCTTGGCAGCCCTGACAGGCGAAGCCGGCTTCTCCCGTAGCCAGGCGTGGCTCCAAACTCTCAAAAGTCGACTCCAGCAGGCAGGGGTAGGCGGCGGGATCTCCATCCTGCTTATCGACTCAGGACTCTGGTCCAGAGTACGAGGTAAGGAGTCTCTGCTGCTCCAGCTGCACACCAGCGGCCCAAACCCAAAAGACCGGGTGATGCTGCTGAGTGAAGCCGCCATCAACGCCATGTTAAATGGGTCTCTTACCATCGAGCAGGGACTGCAATTGGGTATTGTGGAGCTGCAAAGAGACGACAATCAGCAGTTGCAGCGGGATCTGCACAAGGCGCTGAGCTCGCAGACCTGACCGCCACAGGAGAAACAGATAGGACAAAGGGAGGCAAATGCCTCCCTTTTTATGCCTTCACGGCGAACGTCAAGTGCGGGCGCTTATTCGTCTTCCAGATAGGCGTAGCCTTGCAGGCCCAGCTCCAGCTCGTCGAGCAGGGCTTTGCGAGTGGCATCGTCCAGCGCCGGGTGAGCGGCGATCCGCTGGTAGTTTTCGCGGATCACGGACGGGTCGATGTTGACGTAACGCAGCAGCTGGTCGACGGTATCGCCGCGCACCACGTTGCGAATGTCCATCTTGCCCTCTTCGTCCAGCCACACTTCGGCGCAGTGGGTGTCACCGAACAGGTTGTGCAGATCGCCGAGGATCTCCTGATAGGCACCGACCAGGAAGAAGCCGACGTGGCACTCTTCGTTCTCGCCGTAGACCGGCATTGGCAGGGTGCTCTCGACCCCCAGACCGTCGACATAGTGCTCGACCTGACCGTCGGAGTCACAGGTGATATCCATCAGGATACCGCGACGACTAAGCGGACGATCGAGACCGGCCAGCGGCATCACCGGGAATACCTGACCGATACCCCAGGCATCCGGCAGGGACTGGAACAGGGAGAAGTTGGCAAAGCACTTGTCCGCCAGCTTTTCACTCAGTTCGTCAGCCAGCGCACGGTGGTTGCGGTTGACCGGGTTGAGCATCTCTTTGAGTGCCAGACAGGTGTTCTGGTGCAGCATCTCGGCCCAGGCACGCTGTTCAAGGTTCAAGAGGCCCATGGTGTACTGGGTATTCACGTCACCCAGATCTGCCACCGAGTCATGGAAGATCTCCAGCAGGGAGGGATCTTCGCTGCGCAGATCCAGCCAGCCTTTCCACATGTTCTGCAGAATGGTCGGTGCATCTTCGTCCGGCGCGCTGATGTCGTTCATCTCCACCCCTTCGGCACCAATGATATTGGTGACCAGCACGGCGTGGTGGGCGGTCAGGGCACGGCCAGACTCGCTGATGATGGTCGGGTGCGGCAGGTCGAACTCGCGGCAGACATCGCCGATGCCCCATACCACGTTGTTGGCGTACTCGGAGAGGCTGTAGTTGGCGGAGCAGTGGCTCTGGGAACGGGTTCCCTCGTAGTCCACCCCCAGGCCGCCACCGACGTCCACGACTTCGATGTTGGCACCGAGGCGACGCAGTTCAGCGTAGAAACGGCCGCACTCGCGGATGCCGCCCTGAATGTCGCGAATATTGGCGATCTGGGAGCCCAGATGGAAGTGCAGCAGTTGCAGGCAATCCAGCTTGCCCAGCCCGCGCAGACGCTCGATCAGCGCCAGGATCTGGGAGGCGGAGAGACCAAATTTGGACATGGAGCCACCGCTCGATTCCCACATGCCGGAGCCGGTGGAAGCGAGCTTGGCACGCACCCCGATGTTGGGCTTGATATTGAGACGAGCTGACTCGTCCAGCACCATTTCCAGCTCGGAGGGCTTCTCCACCACGATGTAGACCTTGTGGCCCATCAGGTTGCCGAGCAGAGCGTGGCGGATATATTCGCGGTCTTTGTAACCGTTGCAGACGATCACCGAGCCTTGCTCATGGTGATGGGACAGCACGGCCAGCAGTTCCGGTTTGGAACCAGCTTCCAGGCCAAGCCGGGGCTTGTCGCTGTAGGACTGGCTGATGGTCTCGATGACACGACGCTGCTGGTTTACCTTGATCGGGTAAACGCAGAGGTAGTCCCCTTCATAGCCTGACTTCTCGATGGCCTGACCAAAGGCGTTGAACAGCGCATCGACCCGACTCTTGAGGATGTCAGGGAAGCGCAGCAACACGGGGGTGGTCAGCCCGGACTGACGCAACTGTTCGATGGCGTCAGAGAGCACGATATGCGCGTCAGGGCGTGATTTGTCGGGGGCGACGGTCACATGACCGGCGTCATTGATATTGAAAAAACCCGCACCCCAGTAGGGAACGTTGTAGACCTTCAAGGAGTCCTTGCTGGACCAGTTAGTCATGGGCTATGCCTCGCAAATGAGCGACCCAAAGTCGCCTTCGTTACCCTCAATCACATCCAGACCATCTAGTGCAGAGTACGGCGAGCGCTGCCATCACGAGACGCAGCCACCCAAACCAACCCTTTGCACATCGCGGCAAGCCAGAGGCTGCCTGGTGGATCTTGGGGAAGTAACGAGTCTTGATGTGGGGCTGGTGGCTTTACATCAAGCTCAACGGTATGCGGTGCCACTATGCCGTAGCGCCGCGGTACTTTGATGACAGACGACATCAGCCACGCCGTCAGTTCATCATTCGGCAGCGATCCCGACAGAAGGAGAGGGTTCCAAGGAAGAGAAGCGAAGGCGCCAGCACGCATGCGTGTTGATAGACGACAACAACCACAGCCCACCTCACCATCAGTGACCGCCCATGACAAGGGAAGATGATGAGCCGGTGGCCCACTCGGTCAAATGAAGGATGAGAGTCTGTTGTTCTCCCTGATACCGGAGCCTAACCGGTATTAAAGAAACCATTCCCCAGCAGTGTCTGTCGTTTCTGCGTGCCTCGCCCTATAGGCGTACGATCGGTCGGGTTTCTGGCGGCTCTGCCTGCTTCAGGGTTGCCCTTGGATCGGCGCGGAGTGTACACACTTACCGCGGGCAGTGACAATAAAAAATAGTGTTCAAAATCCCCTTTTAATAAGTCGATCAAATCTTGCTGGCGGGCAGGCGGGCTCTGGGATGGCGCAGGTTATGCGACAGCCCGGTTTCCCCTTGAAAAGTGTGTGAAAACGCCATGATTGGGCTGACGCCTTGCTGTGCGGTCGCTGAGAGGAATTTGGCCGCCACCGCCAGCGCCTAAATATCGCGATAAATGCCACATTTATGCGATCTCCCTCCCGGACATTGCCCCGCGCGCCGCGCATTCGCCGCTCTTCCCTTGCGTCAAAAAATGGGAAAAACCTGCGCTGACGCAATGAGTGCCCCGCACGGATTGGCCACAATGACCGCTCACAATCGGTTAGAGGCTGACTAATGGATACCCTGCTTGAGCGTTTTCTGCGTTACGTAACTTTTCATACCCGCTCCGATGAGACCAATCCAGCCTGCCCCAGCAGCGAAGGCCAGCTGATCTTTGCCCGCGCCCTGCAAGAAGAGATGAAGGCGCTGGGGCTAACCCGGGTCACCCTGGATGAACACGGCTACCTCACCGGCTGCCTGCCGGGCAACCAGCCGGACGCCCCCGCCATCGGCCTGATTGCCCACATGGATACCGCCGACTACGAGGCGGAGCACGTAGTGCCGCAAATCATCGAAAACTATCAGGGCGGCGACATCTGCCTTGGCAAGGGTGACGAGGTGCTCGCCATCCGTGACTACCGCTTCCTGAAAAACTACCTGGGTCAGGACCTCATCACCACCGACGGCACCACCTTGCTTGGCGCCGACGACAAGGCGGGTATCGCCGAGATCCTCACTGCCATCGACCACCTGCAGGCCCACCCCGAGATCCCACGTGGCGATATCTGGGTCGGCTTTACCCCGGATGAAGAGATCGGCCGCGGCGCCAACCTGTTCCCGCTGGAGAGATTCCCAGCCAAGTGGGCCTATACCGTGGATGGCGGCGAACTGGGCGAGCTGGAGTATGAAAACTTCAACGCCGCCAGCGCCACAGTTCGTTTTATCGGCAACAACGTCCACCCCGGCACCGCCAAGGGGAGCATGATCAACAGCCAGACCCTGGCCGCCCGCTTCCATGCCGCCATGCCTGCCGACGAGACCCCGGAGTGCACTGACGGGTATGAGGGCTTCTTCCATCTGGCCCAGATGAGCGGCACCGTGGAGGAGAGCACCCTGCACTACATCATCCGTGACTTCGACGACGAGCACTTCGCCGCACGCAAAGCCGAGATGCAGAGCCGGGTGGCCGCCCTGCAGGCCGAGTATCCCAAGGCCCGCATCGAGCTGACCCTGACCGACAGCTATCGCAACATGCGCAGCCAGATCGAGCCGCACATGCATATCGTCGAGCTGGCCAAGGCCGCCATGGAGGTCGCCGACGTGGTGCCGAAGATCAAGCCCATTCGCGGCGGTACCGATGGCGCCCGCCTCTCCTTTATGGGTCTGCCCTGCCCCAACCTCTTCACCGGTGGCCACAACTTCCACGGCAAGCACGAGTTCATCCCGCTGCAATCCATGGAGAAATCGGTCGCCACCCTGGTGGAGCTGGTGCGCCTCACCGCAGCCTGGCGCGGTTAATCGATTACCATGACAACCAAGGGGGGAGCCGGTCAACCGGCCCCCCCCTTGCTATCTGGCCATCACCCATCAACAAAGAGAAACCGGGGGAGGGTCGCTCAGGAGCAACTGGCCGCCGCTGCCATCAAACTGTCATCCCGCTGACATGTCGCGGGAACAGTGTCACATCATGCTGGGAGCAACGGATCGCCGGAGCCCTCCAGATGTTCACTATCGATACCCTGCTGACCCAGCACTTCCCCCGCCTGCTTGGCTACCCCCTGCTTACCCCGTTGTTAAAACGGCTGCTGGGCTGGCTGCTCAACGAACGTGCCTTTGCCGACTTTGCCGCCCACTACCCGCACCTGCGCGGCCTCGACTTTGTCGAGCAGGCGCTGACCCAGCTCGATTTCGACTATCGGGTCAGCGAGGCGCAGCTGGAGCATATTCCCGCCAGCGGCCGGGTCATTCTTGTTGCCAACCATCCCATCGGCTCGCTGGATGGACTGGCGCTGCTGCAACTGCTCGGTCGCATCCGCCCCGATGTGAAGATCGTCGCCAACCAGCTGCTGGCCCAGCTCGCGCCGCTGCGCCCTTTGCTATTGCCGGTGGACAATATGGAGGGCAAGACCGATCGACAGGCCATCCTCGCCATGAACGAGCACCTCGCCCATGAAGGGGCGCTGGTGATCTTCCCCGCAGGTGAAGTCTCGCGGCTTGGCCTCAAGGGGGTGAAAGATGGCCCCTGGCAGGCAGGCTTTATCAAGCTGGCCCAGCGCACCCGCACCCCGCTGGTGCCCATCCATCTGGGAGGGCGCAACAGCCTCTGGTTCTATCTCGCCTCCTGGCTCAACAAGCCCGCCTCCGCCCTGTTGCTGGTGCGCCAGCTGTTTCGCCAGCAGGGGCAGACCCTGCCGGTGACCATAGGATCGCGCATTCCACTCGGCAGTTTTCAGGATCTGCCCGCCAAGACGGCGGCGCGGCTGGTGCGCAACCACCTCTACCGGATTGGCCGTGGCAAGGCGGGGCGCCTGCAGACCGAGGCCCCCATCGCCCTGCCGGAGGATCGTCGCCAGCTCAAACAGGCCATCGAAAGCTGCGAACAGCTCGGCACCACCCCGGATGGTCAGGGGATCTACCTCTACCGCCGCCACGAACTGAGCCACTCGGTGATCCTGCGCGAGCTGGGGCGACTGCGGGAGATCGCCTTTCGCGCAGTGGGGGAAGGATCCGGCAAAAGGCGGGATCTCGATGGCTTTGACAACGACTATCACCACCTGATCCTCTGGGATCCGGCCCGACTCGATATTATCGGCGCCTACCGGTTCGCCCCGGTGGCGGAGCTGCTGGCCAGCAAGGGGAAGGATGGCCTCTATAGCCACACCCTGTTCGGCTTTGAGGATAAGCTGCTGCCCCGGCTGGAACAGGCCATCGAGCTTGGCCGCAGCTTTATTCAGCCCGCCTACTGGGGCAAGCGGGGGCTCGATTATCTCTGGTTCGGCATCGGTGCCTATCTGGCCCGCTATCCCCGCTACCGCTACCTGTTTGGCCCGGTGTCGCTCTCCGGCAGCCTGCCGCCGGCGGCCAAGGATCTGCTGGTTAGCTTCTACCGCCAGCACTTTGCCCCCGAGCTGGCGCTGGCCCCCTCCCGCCGTCCCTACCCCGAGACGCAACCTCTGTTCGAGGGGTTGGATTACGCCGCCGACCTCAAAGCACTCAAGGCCCGCCTCGACAATTTGGGCTGCGCCATCCCTACCCTCTACAAGCAGTATTCCGAGCTGTGCGAGCCGGGCGGGGTGCAGTTTATGGATTTTGGCATCGACCCCGACTTCAACCACTGCATCGACGGGCTGGTGTGGGTCGATGTGAACCGCATCAAGTCCCACAAGCGGGCCCGCTATATCGGCAGTCATCTGGCCGAGCCGCGCTCATAACCCTGCAGGCGCCAGGCAAACAGCCAAAGGCAAAAAAGGAGAGAGAGGCCATCGCCTCCCTCTCCTTTCGCTCTCATGCTCAGCACCTTTTCGAGGCGCTCGGCCCATCTGGCGTTACTCGGCCGCCTTGCGATCCGAGTGGCCGAGATCCCGCTCAGGGGCGATGACGTCACGCACCCGCAGCTTGATCTCCTTGGCCTCGGGGAAGCCGTCATCGACCACCCGATCCCACACCTGCACCCCGCTCACCAGAATGCGGAACTCCCCCTTGCTGGCCGGCACCAGCGCCACCTCCCCCAGATCGCTGTCGAAGGTGGATAGCAGCTCCTGCGCCAGCCAGGCGGCGCGCAGCATCCAGCGACAGAGGGTGCAGTAGCGGATTTCGATGCGGGGTTTGCTGATCAGGGTTTCAGACTCGGTCATGAGTGACTCCATAAAAAAGCGACAATGGCGGGAAGTGGCGTACTGCCGCCCAATGGCCGATCCCGGTTTGGTCAAATCAGTGCTGATCAACCCCATGAAAATCGGCCAGCCAATGGCGGGCAATGGTACGCATCGCCGATTCTGGCAGCTCGAACAGGCCGGGAGCAAGAGGGCCTGCCGCCAGCATCCGGATCCCTTCCATGATCTCCGCCAGCACCAGATAGACATATTCGCCAATCACGGCGCCATGGACGAAGTTGACCGCCTCACCCCGGTTGAGCAGGTAGATCTGGGTGCCATCCGGCCGGTTGAGGGCCAGCACATGGGGGCACACCTCTTCGCTCGGCCACGGCAACTGGGCCAGCGAGAAGGCAAACTCGTCGTCGGCCGAGGTGACCGAGGCCACCATGGTGCCGGGGCGCAGCGCCTGCAGATCCGCCAAATCCAGCGAGCCGTTGCCGGTAGAGCAGATCACCAGCTCGGCGCGGCTCAACGCCTCGGCCTTGGTGATCAGACGAAAACCGTGAGAGAGCGCTTCGACCTGTCGCAGCACATCGGTCTCCACCAGCCCGAGATGGAGGTTGCGACAACGCAGGTCGCGGGCGATGCTGCGCCCCACCTTGCCATAGCCAAACAGCACGGCTTCGCAGACGTTGAAGGTACGGTTGAGATTACGAGCCAACGACTCCGCGGAGTAGACCACGCTCAAACCAATCTGGATATCCTCGGCCTGCTTGAGGGGACTGCGTGCCACCGACACCACGGGGGTCGCCAGCACCTCCTGCTCATAGCGCTGGTGGCCGTTCTCGGTCATCTCCACCACCCCTAGGAAACGGGGGCCGAAGTATTCACTCAAGATCACCTGGGTTTTGGCAAAGTAACCGCCTATATCGAGGATCAGCAACCGTTCGTGGGGGGCCACCAGCGGCGCAATCTGCTGGATGATACTGTCGGGATCATTGGTCCAGCGCCGGTTGAGGGGCAGCACCGGATAGTGCTGGGATACCCACTCCAGGGTCGGGCCGTGTACCGATTTCGGTTTGGGTAAAATGGCGCCAATCCGCCCAATCCGGGAAAGCGCTTCGATAAAACGGGGGCGATCGGGAAGCAGGTGAGTGACCAGCAGAATGCAGAGACCATCGATACGTCCCTGTCCGGTGAAATGGCGAAAAAACAGATGCTCAGATCCTTGACTGCGCAACTGTGGCCTCCTTATGTGCCGCAAAGCAGGCAAACAGAACCCGGCGCGGCCGGGTTCTGTGTGTGTCCAAATAAAATGAAAAACCTTTTTATCTGAAACACATAGGTGGCTCAATCATTATCTGCCAAGAGTATGAGCGGGTATGCAAAAATGACTGTAATTGCCTGTTTTTCATGCAAAAATCAGTACAAAGAAGCAGCAGGCCACACCCACCACAGGCTGAGCCCGGTTCCCGCGGCAGCAAGCAATATCAGCCCACCCCAACGCACTGGCCACGGTTTGTCACACAACGCCCACTCCAGCAGCGGCAGCAACCAGACCGGCAGCAACACCACCAGCGGCACCTCCACATATTGCCAGGCCAGCATCTGGACGAAGGCGAGGGCCAGCGCCAGACCGGCGGGTGCCACCTTGATGGCTGCAAAGGTGGCGAGCAGAGCGCGAAAGCCGGCGAAAGCGGCCAGCGCACCGGCCAGCTGGGCAATCAGCAGGCTGCCATCGATGCCGATCACCAGCGCCAGCCAGATAAAGCCGAGGGCAAACCCGAGCCCCTCGCGGCTATCACCGCGCAAGGTGCTCCAGCCAAACCAGAGGATGGCGGGCAGCAGCGCCAGCCAGATCATCGGCTCGCTCGCCAGTACCGAGGCCAATCCCTGCCACCACACCAGCGCACTGATAACGGCAAAGAGCAGCAACGAACCGCGCAGATCGCTCACCTGAGCCGCGATGGCGGGCACCAGCAGGGTCAACGGCAGCCACTGCCACGCCTTGGCCGGAATGCCATAGAGACCGCCGAGCAAGGATCCCACCAGCCAGAGCGCCAGCGCGCCCCACAGATACCCCAGTCGCGGCCAGCGCCACGATAGCAAAGCGGCTCCCAGAGGAGCCGCCAGGGTTTGCAGCAGAAGTTCCGCGCCCATTACTTGCGCACGCCTTCGACAAACAGGTTGATGTTCATCTCGTCCGGGATACCGGGCAGCATGTAGCTCACGCCAAAGTCACTGCGCTTGATGGTGGTGGAGGCGTTGAAGCCACTGCGGTAACCGCCCCAGGGATCCTTGCCCTCGCCGATCTTGACCAGATCGAAGGCCACTTCTTTGGAGACGCCGTGCAGGGTCAGGGTCCCTTTCAGCACGCCTTTATCCTTGGTGCCCTCGTAAGCGGAGCTGACGAAGGTCATCTTGGGATACTGCTTCACGTCGAGGAAGTCAGGGCTGCGCAGGTGTTTGTCGCGGGCCTCGTGATTGGAGTCGACGCTGGCGGCATCCACTTCAAAGCTTGCCTTGGCGGCCGCCGGGTTGGCGTCATCCATGCTGAAGGTGCCGCTGAAGGTGTTGAAGCGACCCACCAGCTCGGAGAAGCCCAGGTGACCCACCTTGAACTGCACCGTGGTGTGCGCCGCATCCACATCGTAATCCGCCGCCATCAGAGGGGTAGCCATAAACAGGCAGGAGGCCAGCAGAGCCTTGGTCATTTTCATCCGTTCGTTCCTTCATCTTGGGGTTCACATCAGTGGTTAAAATGCTAACCTCGTTCTGAAGATGAATAATCAGTGATTTATTAAATTCATTATTTACTGAGGATAGAAAATGGACCAGATCGCCGCCATGCGCACCTTTATCAAGGTGGTGGAGTGCCAGAGCTTTACCAAGGCTGCCAACCAGCTCGGCATCTCGGTCGCCATGGCCTCCAAACTGATGCAGCAGCTGGAAGAGTCCCTCGCCACCCGGCTGCTGTCGCGTACCACCCGTCAGGTCAATCCCACCGAAGCGGGCCAGTTCTACTACCAGCGCTCCCTCGCCCTGCTGGCGGAGCTGGAAGAGACCCACAGCCAGCTGACCCACCACAACCAGCAGCCCAACGGCACCCTCAAGCTCTCGGTGCCGATGGATTTTGGCTATCTGCATCTCTCCCCCGCCCTGCCGCTGTTTCGCCAGCGCTTTCCCGATCTCAAGCTCGATATCGAGTACAGCGACCG
>NZ_CAWNZT010000397.1:36570-37737 GCF_963878965.1 Aeromonas sp. HMWF015
GCCACCATTCGGGTCGAGCTTTGCGCCAGCCCCGCCTATCTGGCACGCAAGGGCAGACCGGAAAAGCCCGAGGATCTCAAGCAGCACGACTGTCTGATCTACACCCTGACCCAGCCGGAGTGGCACTTCAAACGGGGAAGCGAGCAGCAGAGCATCCGGCCACAGGGGCCACTGCGGGCCAACAACGGGGTGGCACTGACCCGCGCCGCTTGTGATGATCAGGGCATCATATTGCAGCCCACCTTTATCGTGGGGGAGGCCCTGCGGTCAGGGCAGCTGGTCAGCCTGCTGCCAGAGTGGGACAAGGGAGATGTGGGACTTTATGCTGTCTATCCGCACCGCCGCTTCGTCTCGGCCAAGGTGCGCTGCTTTATCGAGTTCGTGCAGGAGCGCTATCTCGCCCCGCAGCAGTGGGATGCGCCGACCTGATTGCCAGAGCAGACTGTCCGGCCTGAATGTCAGGGCTGCGGGTCCGGCTTGAAACCTAACGCTGGTCGGGTGCGGTGGTGGATGCGACAACAGGGGGGAGCTTGGCTAGCAGACGATGCTGCTCGAGATGCAGCTGCCAGCGTGGCAGCCGGGTGCGGACAACCGACAACTGCGGCTCACTGAGGGCATAGGGGAGCGCCACCTCCAGCTCGGGGCAGTCAAACATGGCGGCCAGCTGCAGGATCAAAATAAGGTTTGCCTCGTCGGTCTTGTGCTTGTTGACCCGTTTGCGGATCTCGTGGCGCAGCTGGGTTTCGGGGTCCTGGGTCATCGCCTGCCAGCCGAAACCGAACAGCGGCACCAGCGCGCTGACAATCCCCAGCGCCGTCATCGGCTGCTTGGGGGGATGATAGAGTGCGTTGAGATCCAGCAGAACAGGATTCTGACGAACCTCACCCTTACCAAATAAAATCGTTTTCGTCATTGGATTACCCGTTATATTCCACTAGACTGCGCCGCATATTTTACCCCGATATGCCAACGAGGTGCTGATGCTAAGCGATATCGAGATCTCCCGCCAGTCCCCCCGTCTCTCCATTCACGCGCTGGCCGAACGCCTCGCTATCCCCCAGCACCTGCTCAGCCCCCATGGCCACTACAAAGGCAAGCTCAGCCTCGACCTGCTCAAGTCTCAGCCCGAACAGCGCGGCAAGCTGGTACTGGTGAGCGCCATCACCC
>NZ_CAWNZT010000398.1:0-455 GCF_963878965.1 Aeromonas sp. HMWF015
CGCCATGCTGGTGGAGGGCTCTGAAGCCGGGGTGATCGAGGATCATGAACACACCATGCTGCGCAACGTCTTCCGTCTCGACGAGCGCAGCCTCTCCTCCCTGATGGTGCCGCGCAGCGATATCCGCTATCTGGATCTGGCGCTGCCGCTGGAGACCAACCTGCAGCGACTGGTGGAGTATCGCCACAGCTATTTTCCGGTCTGCGACGGCAACCTGTCAGAATTGGTGGGTATCATCAATGTCAGCAAGGTGCTGCACGCCTATATCAAGGGGGGGTCCATCGATCTGGCTGCCCTGACCCAGGAGGGCAGCCTGCTGCCCGAGACCCTCAACGGCGTCGAGCTGCTCAACCACTTCCGCACCCACAGCGAACAGATGGCGCTGGTGGTTGACGAATATGGCGAGCTGCAGGGGCTGGTCACCCAGCAGGATCTGCTGGAGGCACTGGCGGGGG
>NZ_CAWNZT010000398.1:465-2671 GCF_963878965.1 Aeromonas sp. HMWF015
GGGCTTATCATGCTGCTCCTTGGTCGTGTTCCACAAACCGGAGACCTGGTGACACTGGAACAGTGGCAACTGGAAATTGTTGACATGGATGGCCTGCGCATCGACAAGGTGCTCGCCATGCCCTTGACCGATCAACCCAGCTAACCTGCGGAGTTTGCAAGTATGGAGCAGTTTTACCAACTGGCTCACGCCTTTATGAATCACGATCTGAACACACTTTCCGATCCCAAGATGGCCTTCATGATCTGTGGTGTGATTCTGACGTTTCTGGTACTGGAAAACGGATTCATCCCTACCGCCTTTCTGCCCGGTGACAGCCTGCTGATCCTCACCGGCGTACTCATCTATCAGGATGTGTTGTCTCTCGGGGTGATCCCGCTGTTGATCATGGCCACCTTTGTCGGCACCTGGCTCGGTTACATGCAGGGGCGCTTTCTCGGCCACACCCAGCTCTACCATCGGCTGATGTCCCACGTGGAAGAGCGACACCAGCAGAAGGTCTACCACCTGCTGGACAAGTACGGGATCATCACCCTGATCACCGCGCGCTATATCGCCTTCGTGCGCACCGCCTACCCCTATATCGTGGGAGCTACCGAGCTGCCGCAGGGGCGCTTCCTCATCGTCAATCTGATCAGCTCCATCATGTGGATCTGCCCGCTGGTCGGGTTTGGCTACTACCTGAGCCACACCAAGCTGGCCGCCGAATACCAGACCCAGTTCTTCAACATCATCATCTATCTGCCGGTGGCCCTGCTGGTGGGTGGCATGGTGGCGCTGGTCTGGCGCTGGATCAGCAAACGCAGGGCTGCGCAGCCGCGGGATTGACCCCTCACCCAACGCCCGACCCGAAAGCCCTCACCAGAGGGCTTTTTTGATCGCCAATTTTGCGCAAATAACAGAAATAGTCCCGCTCGGCCCTTGTAAAGCCGGGGTAAAAATGAGTGAATCTAGCGCCTTTTTTTGGATGGGAACGGAGTCGGTTGTATGTGGTGTCGGATTCGCGCAGCTGCGCTGGTTGTCGGGTTGATGGGAATGTTGGGATTGCCTGCGGTCAGCGCGGCACCCAACCCTGCCAAACTGGAAGTACGCTCGAGAAGCGCCCTGGTCGTGGATGTAAAAACGGGCAAGACGCTCTACCAGAAGAATGCCACTAAGGTGCGTCCCATCGCCTCCCTCACCAAGCTGATGACAGCGCTGGTGGTGCTGGATGCCAAGCAGAATCTCAACCAGACCATCACTGTCGACAAGAACGATCTGGATCGGGTCAAACATACCCACTCCCGCATCCGCATGGGCACCAAGGTGACCCGCCGCGACGCCCTGCATCTGGCGCTGATGTCCTCCGAAAACCGGATGGCCTCGGCACTGGCGCGTCACTATCCCGGCGGTCGCAGCGCCTTCGTGCGGGCCATGAACAACAAGGCCAGACAGCTGGGTATGCGTAATACCCACTTCTATGACTCCACCGGTCTCTCCACCCGCAACGTCTCTACCGCCCAGGATCTCGGCAAGCTGGCTGCCGCCGCCTACCGTCAGCCGCTGATCCGTCAGTTCACTCAGGATGAGAACCGGGAGATGCGCTTCAGCGCCCCCGCCTACAGCCTGATGTTCAACAACACCAACCCGCTGGTGAAAAACCCGGATTGGGACGTACGCCTCTCCAAGACCGGCTTCACTGACGAAGCGGGGCGCTGTCTGGTGATGCGCGCCAAACCGGATAGTCGCGAGCTCGCCATTGTGCTGCTCAACTCGGTGGGCAAACGCACCCCTATCGGCGATGCCAACCGCATTCGCAAATGGCTGAAAAGCTGAGTAAATATCTCAACACAAGAGGATGCTGCGGCATCCTTTTTTATTGCCTGCAGCAGGCCTTGCAGGATGTTGATGAGCGAACCCTGAGTGTGATTGAGCAGCGCGGCATCTGCCGTTGCAACAGCAGGCATACAGGGCGCCTATAGATGAGGCAAAGGGTGGCAAGGGGTTGCACCGTTCAGAAGAACTGTGCGCAATCACAGAAAGGGGAAGAAATGAGGACAAAAACTGCCAGGTAAACGGGCGATCCACCCGCAACAGCGCACGGGGATCCGCACCAAAAAGTTA
This sequence comes from Aeromonas sp. HMWF015, assembly GCF_963878965.1. Classification (NCBI taxonomy): domain Bacteria; kingdom Pseudomonadati; phylum Pseudomonadota; class Gammaproteobacteria; order Aeromonadales; family Aeromonadaceae; genus Aeromonas; species Aeromonas sp. HMWF015. The sequence goes on from NZ_CAWNZT010000398.1 coordinate 2,569, forward strand.
AATATCGCCCATAAAAAAACAGCCCCGACCGAAGTCGAGGCTGTCTGTATGGTGCGCCCGAGAGGATTCGAACCTCTGACCACCTGGTTCGTAGCCAGGTACT
>NZ_CAWNZT010000398.1:2681-2836 GCF_963878965.1 Aeromonas sp. HMWF015
CTTTTGGTACTGCTTGAAATATGGTGCGCCCGAGAGGATTCGAACCTCTGACCACCTGGTTCGTAGCCAGGTACTCTATCCAGCTGAGCTACGGGCGCTCACAAACTTTTGTGTACTGCTTGAAAAATGGTGCGCCCGAGAGGATTCGAACCTCT
>NZ_CAWNZT010000398.1:2846-4435 GCF_963878965.1 Aeromonas sp. HMWF015
CCTGTTTTAAAACGATAAAAAAAGCTTACTTATCAGTAAGCCTTTTCCAAAGTGTCGACTTGCTGATGGTCAACACATGACTCTTGCTTGAGTCGTAATATGGTGCGCCCGAGAGGATTCGAACCTCTGACCACCTGGTTCGTAGCCAGGTACTCTATCCAGCTGAGCTACGGGCGCTCATAAATCGTTGTGTCGTTTTAAATGGTGCGCCCGAGAGGATTCGAACCTCTGACCACCTGGTTCGTAGCCAGGTACTCTATCCAGCTGAGCTACGGGCGCAAATGGCGGAGAAGGGGGGATTCGAACCCCCGATGCGGGTATAAACCGCATACTCCCTTAGCAGGGGAGCGCCTTCAGCCTCTCGGCCACCTCTCCGTTTGCGGGGCTGATAATACTTCACAGGGATTTTTAGTCAAACACTTTTTTGGAGAAAAAAGTGCGTTCGCTCAGCATTTGGTCAAAGCGTGGAATATTCAAACAATATCGGCACTTATCCCGCAGTTTCGCGCCCTGCAGGGCGATTTCAGGGGACCGGAAAAACAAAAGGCGACACATGAGGTGTCGCCTTGTCACAGCCATGAAAGTGGCTTAGAAGCCCGGTTGGCCCGGAACTTTCTCGGCCTGGATGCGCTGGTAGATCTCTTCGCGGTGTACGGAGACCTCTTTCGGCGCGTTAACACCGATACGGACCTGGTTGCCTTTAACGCCCAGTACGGTGACAGTCACTTCATCACCAATCATCAGGGTTTCCCCAACACGACGAGTCAAAATAAGCATTCGCTTGCTCCTGTATCCTGTTTTGTTTTTATATCGATATGCGACATTATCTAACAAAGATACCGATATGGTAAATGGTTGAAACTAAATCAATCAGAGATTGTTAGCCCAAGGGCTGCTCTTGCGGTGCCTGATCCAACCCGAAAGCCGCGTGCAGGGCTCGCACCGCCAGCTCCAGATACTTCTCGTCAATCACCACAGAGATTTTGATTTCAGAGGTCGAGATCAACTGCATGTTGATCCCCTCCTCGCCCAATACCTTGAACATGGTGCGCGCAACACCGGGATGGTTCCACATGCCGACACCGACAATGGAAACCTTGGCAATTTCGCCATTTCCCTGCACGCAGGAGGCGCCAAGTTCGGTGGCGGTCTCCTCCAGCAGTGCCCGGGCGCGGCGATAGTCGTCACGATTCACCGTGAAGGTGAAGTCGGCGGTGCCATCTCCCAGGGTGTTCTGCACAATCATGTCGACATCAATGTTGGCGTCGCTGATCGGATTCAGGATCTGCGCGGCAACGGTTGGTCTGTCCGGCACGCCCAGAATGGTCAGGCTGGCCTCGTTGCGGTTAAAAGCGATCCCGGATACCAGGGGAGCTTCCATCCTATCACCTCCATATGTGATTAAGGTTCCCTCTCCATCGATAAAGCTCGACAGCACCCGCAGCGGGACGCGGTACTTGCCCGCAAACTCCACCGAGCGGATCTGCAGCACCTTGGCGCCGAGACTGGCCATCTCCAGCATCTCCTCGAAGGTGATGGTGTCGAGACGACGCGCCTTGGGCTCGATGCGCGGATCCGTGGTGTATACC
>NZ_CAWNZT010000398.1:4445-15444 GCF_963878965.1 Aeromonas sp. HMWF015
GGCCGCCGCCACGGCAACCGCCGTGGTATCCGAACCGCCGCGGCCCAGAGTCGTGATGGCGTTATGCTCGTCACGGCCCTGGAAACCGGCGATCACCACCACCTTGCCCGCAGCCAGTTCAGCATGAACCAGCTCGGTGTCGATGTGGGTGATGCGCGCCTTGCCATAGGCGGAATCGGTGTGAATCCGTACCTGATCACCGGTCATTGAGACCGCAGGACAACCGCGTTTGTTCAACGCGATCGCCAGCAGCGCTATGGTGACCTGCTCACCGGTGGAGACCAGTACATCCATCTCCCGCCGGTTGGCATCAGGATCCAGTTGCTGGGCCATGCCCAGCAACCGGTTGGTTTCGCCCGACATGGCGGAGACAACCACCACCACGTCGTGTCCCTGGGCGCGGGTCTGCTCGACCCGCTCAGCTACCGCCTCGATCCGCTCCAGTGTGCCGACCGAGGTGCCGCCGTACTTCTGTACATAGAGTGCCACAGATCACCTCGCCCGATTACAGGCGCTCTTCCAGCCAGGAGTGAACGGATTGCAGCGCTGCCGGCACCGCCTCAGGCTGGGTACCACCCGCCTGTGCCATGTCCGGACGGCCACCGCCCTTGCCACCCACCTGCTGGGCAACCAGATTGACCAGCTCACCGGCCTTGACCTTGCCGGTCAGGTCGTTGGTGACACCGGCGATCAGGTTGACCTTGCCATCGGCACAGGTTGCCAGCAGCACAACACCGGACTTCATCTGGTTCTTCAGCTCGTCCAGCATGCCACGCAGGGATTTCGGATCGGCCCCTTCCAGCGCCGCAACCAGCACCTTCTGACCGTTGATCTCGATCACCTGACCCAGCAGATCGTTACCAGCCTGAGCGGCCAGCTTGGCCTTAAGCTGCTCCAGCTCGCGCTCCATCATCTTGGCCTTGTCCAGCATCTGGCGAACCTTGTCGGCGATGCAGAACTGGTCACCTTTCACCAGTGCAGCGGCTTCTTCGATCTGCTCGCCAACCTGATGCATGAAGTCGATGGCCGCTTTGCCGGTCACCGCTTCGATACGGCGCACGCCAGCTGCGATACCGCTCTCGGCGATGATCTTGAAGAAGCCGATATCACCGGTGCGCTTGGCGTGAGTACCGCCGCACAGCTCGGTGGAGTAATCGCCCATGCGCACCACGCGCACGTCGTCTTCATATTTTTCACCAAACAGCGCCATGGCACCGGCGGACTTGGCCGCTTCCAGATCCATCAGCTGGGTGGTGATTTCGTGGTTGGCGCGGATCTGGTTGTTGACCAGCTCCTCGACCCGGCGAATGGTCGCCATGGTCAGCCCCTCGAAGTGGGAGAAGTCAAAGCGCATGCGCTCAGCCCCAACCAGAGAACCTTTCTGGGTGACATGCTCGCCCAGTGCCTGACGCAGGGCAGCGTGCAGCAGGTGAGTCACGGAGTGGTTCAGGGCGATGGCCTGACGACGATCGCCATCAACCACGGCTTCCACTTCGGCGCCCTTCTCCAGAGTGCCCAGCTCCATGTAGCCCTTGTGGATGATCGCCTTGCCTGCTTTCAGGGTGTCGGTCACGGCAAAGATGCCGTCGTCCACTTTCAGGGTACCGCTGTCGCCGATCTGGCCGCCGGACTCGGCGTAGAAGGGGGTCTCTTCCAGCACGATGACCGCTTCGTCACCGGCGATAAGACCGCTCACCTCTTCCACACCCTTGTAGATACCGACCACGCGGGTACGCTCGGTCAGGGTCTTGTAACCGGTGAAGGGGGTCTCGAAGTCGAGCTTGAGCATCTCGTTGTAGTTCACGCCGAAGCTGGAGGCCTCTTTGGCGCGAGCACGCTGCTTCTCCATCTCAGCCTTGAAGCCCTCTTCGTCGATGCCGATCTCGCGCTCGCGCACCACGTCGGCAGTCAGGTCGGCCGGGAAGCCGTAAGTGTCGTAGAGCTTGAAGACCACTTCGCCCGGAATAACCTTGGCATCGCCGAGATTGGCCAGAGCGTCTTCCAGCAGCAGCAGACCGCGATCCAGCGTGCGGACGAACTGCTCCTCTTCGATACGCAGCACGCGCTCGACCAGCGGCAGCTGGGCGATCAGCTCGGCAGCGACATCCTTCATCTGCACTGCCAGCTCGGCAGCCAGTTTGTAGAAGAAGACATCGGTCGCGCCCAGCTTGCGACCGTGACGCACGGCGCGGCGGATGATGCGACGCAGCACATAGCCACGACCTTCGTTGGACGGCATCACGCCATCTGCCACCAGGAAGGCGCAGGAGCGGATGTGGTCAGCGATGACGCGCAGGGACTGGTTGCTCAGATCGGTGGTGCCGACAATCTCGGCCGCTTTCTTGATCAGCGCCTGGAAGATGTCGATTTCGTAGTTGGAGTGCACACCCTGCATGATGGCGGAGATACGCTCCAGACCCATACCGGTATCCACGGACGGACGGGGCAGCGGCTCCATGGTGCCGTCAGCCTGACGGTTGAACTGCATGAAGACCACGTTCCAGATCTCGATGAAACGGTCACCATCCTCTTCCGGTGAGCCGGGACGGCCACCCCAGATGTGATCGCCGTGGTCATAGAAGATCTCGGTGCAGGGACCGCACGGACCGGTATCGCCCATCGCCCAGAAGTTGTCGGAGGCATACGGCGCGCCCTTGTTGTCACCAATGCGGACGATGCGATCAGCCGGGACACCGACCTCTTTTTCCCAGATATCGAAAGCTTCATCGTCAGTCGCGTAGACGGTCACCAGCAGGCGATCTTTCGGCAGCTGCAGCACCTCGGTCAGGAAGCCCCATGCAAACTTGATGGCATCCTGCTTGAAGTAGTCACCGAAGCTGAAGTTACCCAGCATTTCGAAGAAGGTGTGGTGACGAGCGGTATAGCCGACGTTTTCCAGATCGTTGTGCTTACCACCGGCACGCACGCAACGCTGGGAAGTCGTCGCGCGATTGTAGGCACGCTTGTCTGCGCCAAGGAACACGTCCTTGAACTGGTTCATACCCGCGTTGGTAAACAACAGGGTCGGGTCGTTATGCGGTACCAGCGAGCTGGAGGAGACAACCTGGTGCCCCTGGGAACGGAAATACTCGAGAAACGCAGCGCGAATCTCTGACGTGGACATATACATGGAAAATCCTGCTTGATTCGAATACGGACTTTTAACCGCATTAATGTAAGTTTTCTGCGGGGTAAAGTAAAACGGACAGGGCCGCCACGGGCGAAAAAGCGCACATAAACGGGCCAGATAAGAGCGCCGCTGCCCACAGTGGCTTTTTTCACTGTCGAGAGGCAAAAAAGCAGCGCATAAAGAGGGATGAGATGAACAAAAGGCCGCTTTTTCGGGATTGTGCGCGCAAGCTACTGAACGGGCAGGAAAAACCTGCCACAAGGAGAGGTGAAACGACGGTTGCCACGCAGTGGCGTTACTCTTCCCGCTCCTGCAGGGCAGAGATGGCATAACGGGCCTGATCCTGGGTAAAGCCGCGCCCCAGCAGATACTTGAGCCACTTCATCCGCAGCTTGAAATCCGCCAAATCGGCCACCCGGGCGCGCCGTTCGAGCAGGGCAAACGCCAGTTCGAACCAGTCCAGCTCCGGCTGATCGAATGCGGCATCAATCTGCATATCGTCGAGCCCCTTGCGGCGCAGATCGAAGCGGATCTTGATGGGGCCATGGCCCTTGGCGGCTCCGGCACGTACAGCCATACCGCCGTAACGTTCGTCATTGACCCAGTTGTAACCGCGGCAGTAGTCGACCACCGCCTCGATCACCTCTTCATTGAAGCCCTGCTGGCGCAGCCGGTTGGCCAGCTCTGACTCGGCACTCTCGCGACGGGCCAGACTGCGCATGGCATAAGCACGGGCAGCGGCCAGCTGCTCGGCAAAGGTCGGTTCGGCAGGCTCGACCGGTTCGGTAACGGATTCATCAACCATCATAAATAACAAGGCCGGGTATCTACCCGGCCTTCCTTTGTTCCTTATTCGAACTCTTGTTCGCTTTCGGCATCGAACTCGTCTGCCTCAACCGGTGCAGCCTTGTCATCGACTGGCACGGCACCGGAGAGCAGCAGCTCGCGCAGACGGGCTTCCACTTCACCAGCCATCACCTTGTTCTCGGCGAACAGCTTCATCACGTTGGCCTTGCCCTGACCGATCTTCTCGCCGTTGTAGCTGTACCAGGCACCGGCCTTGTCGATCAGCTTGTGCTTGACACCGAGATCCACCAGCTCGCCCTCTTTGGAGATACCGGCGCCGTAGAAGATCTGGAATTCAGCCTGCTTGAAGGGCGGGGCCACCTTGTTCTTGACCACTTTGACGCGGGTCTCGTTACCGACCACTTCGTCGCCTTCCTTGATGGCGCCGATACGACGGATATCCAGACGCACGGAGGCGTAGAACTTGAGCGCGTTACCACCGGTAGTGGTCTCCGGGCTACCGAACATGACGCCGATTTTCATCCGGATCTGGTTGATGAAGATGCACAGGCAGTTTGCGTTCTTGATGTTGGCGGTCAGCTTGCGCAGCGCCTGGGACATCAGACGAGCCTGCAGACCAACGTGGGAGTCACCCATCTCCCCTTCGATTTCCGCTTTCGGCGTCAGGGCCGCCACGGAGTCGACGATGATAACGTCAACCGCGTTGGAGCGAACCAGCATGTCGCAGATCTCCAGCGCCTGTTCGCCGGTATCCGGCTGGGAGATGAGCAGGTCGTCGACGTTGACGCCCAGCTTGGCAGCGTAGATAGGGTCGAGAGCGTGTTCCGCATCGACGAAGGCACAGGTTTTGCCTTTCTTCTGGGCTTCCGCGATCACCTGCAGGGTGAGGGTGGTTTTACCGGAAGATTCCGGGCCGTAGATTTCGACGATACGGCCACACGGCAGACCGCCAATGCCCAGCGCCACGTCCAGCGAGAGGGAACCGGTAGAGATGGCTTCGATATCCATGGTCTTGCTGTCGCCCAGACGCATGATGGAACCTTTGCCGAACTGCTTTTCAATCTGACCCAGCGCAGCCGCCAGTGCCTTCTGTTTGTTCTGATCCATGCCAATCTCCGCTGGAAATCGTGAGTAAGAAGTGAAGTTGGGCTAAGTATACTGTCTATTCATACAGTATCAAGCCCAATTTATCTGAGCAGGGCCAACAGACCCGACAAGGCCTGTCTCACCGCCTGCTGGCGTACCTGCCGGCGATCCCCGTCGAAGCGGGCCAGCAGGGAGTGGTGACGGCCATTGCGGTCGGCCCAGGCGAACCAGACGGTGCCGACCGGCTTGCCTTCGGTGGCGCCGCCGGGACCGGCGATACCACTGATAGCAACGCTGATGGAGGCAGACGAGTGGGCCAGCGCGCCGCGGGCCATCTCCAGCACCACGGCTTCGCTCACCGCACCGTGCTGCTCAAGGCTCTCGCTGCTCACCCCCAACATCTGCTGCTTGGCTTCGTTGGTGTAAGTGACAAATCCGCGATCGAACCAGCCGGAACTACCCGCGATGTCGGTGATGGCCGTAGCCACCCCACCGCCGGTACAGGATTCGGCGGTCGCCGCCAGCCAGCCCCGTTGACCAAGGGCCCGTCCCAGCTCGATGGCAAGGTGCTCTATCTCTGCATCCAGTTTCATCACGACTCCTTATGATCCGCTCAAGGGGCACATTATGCGATCCCGCTAGCGCCGCCCGCAACCACGGCAGACCGCCCTTGCCTGCCGCAATGTGAGGTGCTGCGCCGGTGTCATGTCTTCAATAGCGCAGAACAACCGCGCCCGGAACACCCGCTCCCCCGTCGCGGCGCTTATGTGTAGAATGGCGCCATCAAGCTCAAGACTCATCACCGCAGACACTGGCCCGCAGAGGCCCCTTCTGGAACAGAACATGACCGCACAACACCAAGCCAGCGGCGCCACAAGCTCCGCTCCCGGCGCCAATCTGAGCGCCCACACGCCCATGATGCAGCAGTACCTTGGCCTCAAGGCCGAGAACCCGGAGATCCTGCTGTTCTACCGGATGGGCGACTTCTACGAGCTGTTCTATGACGATGCCCGCAAGGCCTCCCAGCTGCTCGATATCTCCCTGACCAAACGTGGCCAGTCGGCGGGCAGCCCCATCCCGATGGCGGGCGTGCCCTATCACGCCATCGAGGGTTATCTGGCCAAGCTGGTGCAGCTCGGCGAATCCGCCGCCATCTGCGAACAGGTGGGGGATCCCGCCACCAGCAAGGGGCCGGTGGAGCGCAAGGTCATTCGCATCATCACCCCGGGCACCGTCTCCGACGAGGCGCTGCTCAGCGAGCGACAGGACAACCTGATCGCCGCCGTCTATCACGATGGCCGCCGCTTCGGCTATGGCACATTGGACATCGGCTCCGGCCGCTTCTTCATCAACCAGTTCGAGAAAGAAGAGACCTTGCTGGCTGAGCTGCAACGCACCAATCCGGCGGAGCTGCTCTATCCCGAATCGTTCGAGTTCCTGCACCATATCGAGGGTCGCCGCGGCCTGCGCCGCCGTCCGGAGTGGGAGTTTGAGCTGGGCACCGCTCGCAAGCTGCTCTGCCAACAATTCGGCACTCAGGATCTGGTGGGCTTTGGCGTAGACAAGAGCGAGACCGCCCTGTGCGCCGCTGGCTGCCTGATGCAGTACGTCAAAGATACCCAGCGCACCGCCCTGCCCCACATCCGCAACGTGCGCCTCGAGCAGCCGGATCACGCCGTCATCATGGATGCCGCCACCCGCCGCAATCTTGAGCTGACCCAGAATCTGGCCGGTGGCTATGAAAATACCCTGGCCGAGGTGCTGGATCGCACCGCCACTCCCATGGGCAGCCGCCTGCTCAAGCGCTGGATCCACCAGCCGATCCGCGATCGGGTAATCCTCAAAGGTCGCCAGAGCACCATCAAGGAGTTGATCGAGCAGAACCTCTATGACGAGCTGGGCGGATTGCTGCGTCAGGTGGGGGATGTGGAGCGGGTGCTGGCCCGTCTCGCCCTGCGCTCGGCCCGCCCGCGCGACCTCACCCGCCTGCGTCAGGCCTTCGCCCAGTTACCCGAGTTGCAGCGCCTGCTGGCGGACAACGAGCACGAAGCGGTGCAACAGCTGGCCGAGCGGGCCAGCACTTTCCCCGAGCTGCTCGACCTGCTGGAGCGCGCAGTGATGGAAGTGCCGCCGGTGCTGATCCGCGATGGTGGCGTCATCCGTGACGGCTTCAATCAGGAGCTGGACGAGCTGCGGGATCTCGCCAACGGTGCCACCGCCAGCCTCGCCCGCATCGAAGAGCGGGAAAAACTGCTGACCGGCATCAACACCCTCAAGGTGGGCTACAACAAGGTGCACGGCTTCTACATTGAGGTGAGCCGCGCCAACAGCCATCTGGTGCCGGCCCACTACATCCGCCGTCAAACCCTCAAGAACAACGAACGCTACATCATCGATGAGCTGAAGAAGTACGAGGACAAGGTGCTCACCGCCCAGTCCCAGGCGCTGGCACTGGAGAAACGGCTCTACGAAGAGCTGCTCGATACTCTGCTGCCCCACCTCGGCGATCTGCAGGATTCCGCCGCCGCGCTGGCGGAGCTGGACGTGCTGGCCAACCTGGCCGAGCGGGCCGAGACCCTCGACTATCGCTGCCCGACCCTCATCGACGAAGATCAGATCATCATCGAGGCGGGCCGCCATCCGGTGGTGGAGCAGGTGATGACAGATCCCTTTATCGCCAACCCTATCCGGCTGGAGCGGGAGCGGCGGATGCTGATCATCACAGGTCCCAACATGGGCGGTAAATCCACCTATATGCGCCAGACCGCGCTGATCGTGCTGCTGGCCCATATCGGTGCCTTCGTCCCCGCCGACAGCGCCCGCATCGGCCCCATCGACCGCATCTTCACCCGCATCGGGGCATCGGACGATCTCGCCTCCGGCCGCTCCACCTTTATGGTGGAGATGACCGAGACCGCCAACATCCTCAACAACGCCACCGCCCGCAGTCTGGTGCTGATGGACGAGATTGGCCGCGGCACCAGCACCTACGACGGCCTCTCGCTGGCGTGGGCCTGTGCCGAACAGCTGGCGAGCAAGATTGGCGCCTACACCCTGTTTGCCACCCACTACTTCGAGCTGACCCGCCTGCCCGAGCTGATGAGCGGGCTGGCCAACGTCCACCTCGATGCGGTGGAGCACGGCGACACCATCGCCTTTATGCACGCAGTGCAGGAAGGCGCGGCCAGCCGCTCCTACGGCCTGCAAGTAGCGGCACTGGCGGGGGTGCCTAAATCGGTGATCCAGCAGGCCCGTCACAAACTGCACGAGCTGGAGAGCGCCACTCCGGTCGCCGCCGGTGAAAGCCGTCCGGCTCCGGTGACTCTCGCCCCGCAGCCTCATCCGGTGGTGGAAGAGCTGGAAGCAGTGCGCCCCGACGAGCTCACCCCCCGTCAGGCGCTGGACCTGCTCTATCGCCTCAAGCAGATGCTGTAACCAGCGACTGCCGCACAAGCATGCAAAAGGGGAATCGCGAGGTTCCCCTTTTTATATTCAGCACCCGGCAAACCAGTCAGGCCACCGCTCGTGCCTCTCCACGGGCCCGCAGCAGGCTCTGGCACCCCTGCCAGTAACCCTGCAGATAGCCGGACTCCAGCTTGACCGGATCCTGGGTAAAACGGGAGACCATGAAATCGGCCGGTGGCGCGATCACCTCAATCTCGCAATCGGCAGGGGGATTGGCAATGAAATCGAGCGCCCGGTTGTAGGCAAGATCCCGCTCCAGCATGGCTTGCGCCAGAGCCGGCTGGGTTTTCAGCAAGGCTTTGACCATCCAGCAGAAACGGGCCGGCTTCTTGCGATATCCCCAGGGCTCCGACAGCACCACCGTCATCCGCCGCGCCCCGCGCCGATAGGCCTCTATCACCGGGATCGAATCGCTGATCCCGCCATCGGCCATGGGGCGACCATCGACGCAGGGGGTATCGTGCTGCACCACTGGCAGGGCGCAGGTGGCGGTCAGCACCTCATCCATGTTGTCGGGCCGCACTGGCAGATAGATGGCCTTGCCGCTCGCCACATCGGTCGCCACCGCGTAGAAGGGAATGTCACGGGCGCAGAAAGTGTCGAGATCGAGCGGGAAGCGATGGCGACTGGCCTGCCACAGCCAGCCGATGTCCACCAGATCGCCCCCTTTGACGAAACGCAGGGGATCGAGAAACCGGGAGCTGCAAGCCAGCTCGGTGATGATGTGGTGACTGCGGCGCGGCTGCTCGCTCAGATAAGAGACCAGATTGGTGGCACCGGCCGAGACGCCCATGACGAAATCGAACGGGTAGTGGTGACTTTCGACAAACGCATCGAGCACGCCGCTGGCAAAGATGCCGCGCATCGCGCCCCCTTCGACAATCAGGGCGCAAGGGTGGGGATTAAACATAACAAGGCTCCGTCAGCTGTAATACCTGCCGGGATCGATCCCGGCCCAGTGATGGACGCCTTCATGCAGAACATCAAGACGCCGCAGCAGGACGATTCAGGCTCACTCGCGCAAGCCAGAAGCGGGCAGGAGCAAACCTGAACCATGAAGCGACCCCCAGTATATGCAGCGCAACAACCATCAAAAAATGAATTTAAATAATAAAAAACATGCCTTTTTGGCATGGTTTAGCACATCAGCAGAGACGGCCCTTTATCCGCTAACAACACCATCAGGTTCAAGGCAGCCCGGGCCCGAACGTCCCGTCGACGGGGTTGTAGTGGTACGCCCGATAGTCAAAATCCACCTTATCAAGGCGCGGATTGGCCAACTCGAACAACAGGCGCTTGGGGAGCTGCGCCTGCTCGAGGGAAGGTTTGAAGTGGCGCAGCCAGAGCTGTTGCAACGAGCCATCCCGCCACGCCAGCTTGAGCCCGACCGAGAGGCGGCGGATGGCGGCCTGATTATCCTTGTGGGTGTAGAAGAGGTGGAGGAAGGGATAGTGCAGCGCCACTCGCCAATCCACGGTGAGACCGGGCAGATCACTGTGCTGCTCCTGCTCAATAAAGAGCTCGTTGGCCCCGCGGCAGAAGAGATCGATGCGACCGCGAGCCACCAGCTTGAACAGCCGCTCGTAACCGTCGATCTCCTGCACCTTGAATCCCCCATGACGCAGGATCTCCGCATCCTGCCAGCCACGGCCCTGCCCGTGCAGAAATTGCTGCAGCTCGGTCAGGGTATTGACCCTTGCCACTGCGTCGGCCTGCTGAGGACTGACAAAGCAGATGCGATAACCGAGGATGCCCAGCTCCACCGGAAAACGGACGTAATCCAGCGCTCCGCTCTCCGCGGCCGGGCGCAGACTGTCGGCCACAAACAGATTGGGGTATTGCTGAGTCTGCACAATCTGTCGCATCCGGATACGGTTCATCGGCGGCGCGGTCCGCAGCTCGTAGTCACCGAAGCTATCGCGGGTCTTCTCCAGCGCCAGCTGCAACAGATCGCGAAAATAGAGGGTACGCAAGTCCCGATCGCTCTCGGGGCTGATATGAGTGATGACGTCGCTCGCCCTTAGGGGACTGGCAAGGAGGGAAAAACTGCACAGCAGCAAGCAGGAAGCGAGGCGATGAAAGGTCATACTGCTCATCCCGGAAATACACGCTCACTAGAGTGTAGCGCCGGGACGAGCAGCCTTGTAAAGGGAAGCTCAGCCTACCAGAACAGCTTGCCCAGCAGGGGTGCCAGCAGCACGGTCACCATACCGGCAATCATCATCACCATGCTGGAGACCACTCCCTCCTCATTACCCATCTGATAGGCCCTGGCGGTGCCGGCGCCGTGGGCCGAGGCGCCAAAGCCCGCCCCCTTGCCGAGACGGCTGCGAATGGCCAGCACGGTGAGCACGCCCTCCCCCACCGCCATGCCGATGACGCCGGTCAGCACAACAAACAGCGCGGTGAGATCGCTCTGACCGCCGATGGCGCGGGTCGCCTCCACCGCAAACGGCGTGGTGATGGAGCGCATCGCCAGACTGCGTTGCAACATGTCGGAGAGATCCAGCC
>NZ_CAWNZT010000399.1:0-6714 GCF_963878965.1 Aeromonas sp. HMWF015
ATGACGAGCCTTTTCGCTTGAAAGTGGAGAGTCTGACCGCACGGGTCGAATCCAACCGCGAGCACCTCAAGTCCATCGAGGCGCGACTGCGTTCCGCCAAACTGGATCGGGATCGCGCCAAAGAGCTGATGCAACGCAATGTTGGCAAACAGCGGGATCTGGATGTCAGCCAGGCCAACGTAGACGATATCGTGGCCCAGATTGACCAGCAGAAAGCCACCCTGAACGATCTGCAAGCACAGCTGCTGGAAGCCAAGTATCAACTGGCCCAAACCGTAGTCTATGCCCCGAGTGATGGCCATGTGGTGCAGCTGGCCCTTCGCCCCGGCATGATCGCCACTCCCTTCATGTATCGTCCGGTGATGACCTTCATCCACCAGAACGATACCGCCTATGTGGGCTGGTTCTGGCAGAACAGCATGCAGCGTCTGGCCGTTGGCGATGAGGCGGAAGTGGTGATCGATGGCGTGCCCGGCAAGATCTTCAAAGGCAAGGTGACGGCAGTGATTCCGGCTATTGCCGCCGGTAACGTGCAGGCCAACCTGGGACTGCTGGATCAGACCACCGCAGTGCGTCCGGGTCGTCTGCCGGTAGTCATCTCCATCACTGACCCCGAGTGGGCCAAGTATCAGGTGATTGCAGGCTCAAGCGGTCAGGCCGCTGTCTACACCCACTACTTCCACCATGTCTCCGTGATGCGGAAAATACTGCTGCGCATGGCAAGCTGGATGAACTACATCTTCCCCTTCCATTAATCAGCACCATCTCTCCCTGCGGGCCGGCATCATGCCGGCCCGCTGTTTTTGTGGCGGCAAGCACCCTATAATGGCGCCACCCTGCGCCGCACCATGCCCAAACGCCACGCCCTCATGTTCGTTCTCAGACCCTATCAGACCGACGCCGTCAACGCTGTGATCAGCCACTTTCGCAAACACCCGGACCCCGCAGTGGTTGTGCTGCCCACCGGGGCTGGCAAGAGTCTGGTGATCGCCGAACTGGCCCGCAAGGCGCGCGGTCGGGTGCTGGTACTGGCCCACGTCAAGGAGCTGGTGGAGCAGAACCATGCCAAGTATGAGGCGTGGGGGCTCAAGGCCGACATCTTCGCCGCCGGCCTCGCCCGCAAGGAGGCAAGCGCCCAGGTGGTGTTCGGCTCGGTGCAGTCGGTGGCACGCAATCTGGATGCCTTCGATGGCGCATTTTCGCTGCTCATCATCGACGAGTGCCACCGGGTCTCGCTCGATGACGACAGCCAATACCATCAGGTGATCGACCATCTCAAGGCTGCCAATCCGGCCCTCAAGATCCTCGGTCTCACCGCCACCCCCTATCGGCTCGGACTGGGCTGGATCTACCGGCGCCACTACCACGGCATGGTCAAGAGCCACGGCGAGCGGCTGTTTGGCGACTGCGTGTTCGAGCTGCCACTGCGCTTTATGGTCAAAAACGGCTACCTGACGCCGCCGCGCATGGTGGATGCCCCCATCGTTCACTACGACTTCAGCAAGCTGGTGCCGCGGGAGAATGGCCTCTTCAGCGAGGCGGATCTCAACGGCGAGCTCAAGCGGCAGGAGCGGGTCACCCCCCATATCCTGAGTCAGGTGCTGGAGTATGCCGCCGACCGGCAAGGGGTGATGATCTTCGCCGCCACCGTCGAACACGCCCGCGAAATTCACGGCCTGCTGGGCGCCAGAGGGGAGCCGGCGACCCTTATCACCGGCGAAACGCCGGGACCGGAGCGCGACGCCCTTATCAGCGCCTTCAAGGCGCGCGAGCTCAAGTTTCTGGTCAACGTGGCGGTGCTCACCACCGGCTTCGACGCCCCCCATGTCGATCTTATCGTGATGCTGCGTCCAACCGAGTCGGTCTCCCTCTATCAGCAGATCGTCGGGCGGGGCCTGCGCCTCTCGCCGGGCAAGAGCGATTGTCTGGTGCTCGACTATGCGGGCAACAACTTCAACCTGTTCGCCCCCGAAGTGGGGGAACCCCGCCCCCACGCCGATACCGAGCCGGTACAGGTGCCCTGCCCCGCCTGCGGTTTTGCCAACACCTTCTGGGGCAAGACCGACGAGGATGGCAAGGTGATCGAGCACTACGGCCGCCGCTGTCAGGGGCTGTTTGAAGATGACGAGGGTAACCGCGAGGAGTGTGATTTCCGCTTTCGCGCCAAGATCTGTCCCGGCTGCGGTGCGGAGAACGACATCGCCGCCCGCCGCTGCCAGAGCTGCGATCAGCTGCTGGTGGACCCGGACGACAAGCTTAAAGAGGCGCTCAATCTCAAGGATTGCATGGTCATTCGCTGCGCGGGGCTCACCTTCACCGCAGGGCGCGGCAAACAGGGGGAGCGGCTGGAGGTGACCTACCACGATGAGGATGGTCTGACCCTCAGTGAATACTTCGGATTTCACTCCCCGGGCGCACGGCGCTTGTTTCAACAGCACTTTGTGCGTCATCATTGGCCCGCCCCGGGGCTGGAACCCGAATTTGCCACCCTGGCGAGCGTGCTGGCCGCGCAAAGCCAGTTCCGTCATCCGGATTTTGTCATCGCCCGCAAATCGGGTCGTTTCTGGCAGATAAAAGAGAAAATTTTTGATTATGAGGGTCGCTATCGTACTGCCAACTCGATGGCGTGATGGCCACTGGCGACCGGCATAAATCGTATGAATTGCTTTGCCACGGCCGATCCTGCATCGGCAGGTGAAACAAGGTTGAATTATCAGGGTCGGCACCACTGCCGGGCCCTTCGTCACGTTAGAGGATGTTATGCAGCGGCTGTTGATTGGTTTTTGTGCTCTCTTTTCTTCTCTGGCGGCTCACGCCGCCCCGCTGACGCCCCCTCAGGGTGGCCAGTACGCCATCATGGTGCAGGGTAACAACGGCGTCGAGTTCGCCCGCCACGCCGATCAGATGATCGCCCCCGCTTCCACCATGAAGGTGCTCACCGCGCTGGCGGCCCGCCTCGAGCTGGGTGCCGATTTCCGCTTTGCCACCGACATTCAGGCCCAGCCTGGCGCCAAGCAGGGCAACGTCATCAATGGCGATATCTGGATCAACTTCGTCGGCGACCCCACCCTCTCCCGCATGGATCTGCTGGCCCTGTTCAAGCAGCTCGGCGTCACCAGCATCAAGGGGAATGTCTACGTCAACACAGGCGCCTACAACGGCTACGAGCGTGGCAACGGCTGGTCGTGGGGGGATCAGACCCTCTGCTTCGCCGCCCCCGTCTCCTCGGTCATCATCGACAAGAACTGCGCCTACGGCACCATCACTGCCACCCAGATTGGCAAACCGGCGGTGGGCAATGTGGCTACCGGCGTGCCCATCGGCATCGGTGCCGACAACGTGGAAGTGATGAGCTATGGCGACATGGCGCGCCAGTTCTGCGCACTGGAAGTGGACATGGCCAAGGGCAACTTCTACGAGCTCAAGGGCTGCATCACCCCAAACAAGGAGCCGCAGGGGCTGCGCTTTGCCATCCACGATGTGGAAGCCTGGGGCTGGGACAACATCCGCTGGGCGATGAACCGGGCCGGTATCAAGCATGATGGCCTGCTGCGGGTCACCCACAAGGCCCCTGAAGGGGCGGAGACACTGGGCACTCACTACTCGGTCTCCCTGCCGGTAATGCTCGCCAAGATGCTGAAGAAATCGGACAACCTCTATGCCGATACCTTCCTCAAAACCGTGGGTCGTCACTACTACAACAAGCCGGGCAGCTATCGCAGCGGCACCATGGCGGTGCGCGCCATCCTGACCAAGAACGGGATCGATCTGGGCAACGCCACCCTGGCAGACGGCTCCGGTCTCTCCGCTCACAATCTCATCAGCGCCCGTCAGATGATGTCGGTGCTGAGCTTCATCCAGAAAAATGATGCCGAACTTGGCCTGATCAAGCTGCTGCCGAGCTCTCAGGTGGATGGCACCCTGGCGTGGCGCCGCAGCGTCACCGCCCCCATGATGAAGAACAAGGTCCACGCCAAGACCGGCACCATCACCGGCACCTCCAATCTGGTGGGCTTTATCGACACGGCAGGCGGCCAGCGCAAGGCGTTCGTGATGTTCCAGCGCGGCCTCTCCCAAGATCCGGCCACCCATGAGCGCTACCGTGCCAGCAAGGCGCCGTGGCCCTGGACTGTATTCGAGAAGGGGGTGCTGGAGAGCATCTATCAGCAGCAGCCGATCCAGATCGCCGATGAGAGCTGATCCAATAGGCCCACTCGAATCACGGTATCGATAATTTCGGCTTCAAGTCGCCACGAGGCAGGGCTATGCTGTTGCCTGCCTCATATCAACGGCCATACATAACGGCTTAAAAAACGGAGAGAAAATATGTTTGCAGTGATTTTTGGTCGCCCGGGTTGCCCCTACTGTGTCCGTGCCGTACAGATCGCCGAGCAGCTGACCGAACAGCGCGATGACTTCAAATTCCGCTACGTGGATATCCATGCCGAAGGGATCAGCAAAGAAGATCTGGCCAAGAGCGCCGGCAAGCCGGTCAATACCGTGCCGCAGATCTTCCTGGACGAGCAGCACATCGGTGGCTGCACCGATTTTGAAGCCTACGCCAAAGCGAATCTGGGTCTCTACCAGTAATGCCTGCGGGTCATCCCGAGCGGGTTGACCGCCAGAGCGTATAAAAAATCCGGCGCCATCAGGCGCCGGATTTTTTTATGAGCGGAACTCGTACCATCCCTTGTCAAGGAGTCACAGACTGGGCGGCAAAGCGCGCAATGATGGGGTTGTGATCCGAACTGTCGGTCGCCGGTGAGCTCACCTCGACCAGGTCCAGATTGCGGTAGTAGAGGTGATCCAGCGGGCGACCGAAGGCGGTGCGACGCAAGTCAGGTACCGGCACGGCCTCTTGCAGCCCCAGCTCGTCCACCAATTTGCTTAACCAGAACTGACGCTTGTCGCTCCAGGTGTTGAAATCACCGGCCAGGATCACCGGCCCCTGATGGCGGCGCACCAGCGCAGTCAGATCGTTGAGCTGCTCGCGGAAGGTGGCCATCCCCAGCTCGAAATTGACCGCATGGATATTGATGACCATGACGCCGTCAGGATCGCCCTGCAGCGGATAGAGGCTCACCAGCCCGGATTTGGGGATGCGCAGCAAGGGCTCGGGAGAGCGCACGCCACAGACGAACGCCTGCGGGGTCTTGGCCACTGTCATCACCCCGAACGAGACGCCGCCCTGGGTGAAGGCTTGCAGCTGTTGCCACTGGAAATCACCGGCGCGCAGCCAGTCGAGCATATCGGGACGGGTGGCCGACTCTTGCAGCAGCACCAGATCCTGCCCCTTGGCATAACTGTCCATCCCTTCACGCCAGTTCTTGCGCTGGCCCTTGTAGAGATTCCACACCGTCACCCCGAATTCACGGGGCAGCGCCGTGGTCGCCAACGCCACCAGCGGCGGACGCTGGCAGTCGAGTCCCGGCACAATCCCTTGAGCTGTGACCAGATGGTTCTGATCCGGCACCTCAAAACAGCCTACCAACCCCAGGGTCAGCAGGGAGGTGCCAAGAATGCGATAACTATTTTTCATTGGCTAACAACCGCCCGCCTTTGCTTTTTGTTGCGACCATCACAAACGTCATCCACGCCGACTAAGCTGATAGTCCCTGTTCCACCCAACCAGAAGGACCTTGTCTCATGGCGAAAGAACTTCGGTACAACGTGACGTTTTATGATCAACAAGGAAATTGTCATCAAGTGGAGCTGGCCACCGTCTATCAGATAAGACGGGACCCTCAATGCGATCTCTGCCTGTTTGACACCCTGCAATATGTGGGCTCGGAAGAGATGCTGGAACGCATGATACGGCAAAAAACCGGGCTTGAGCAGGAAATATCCATCATCAATGCCCGGCTGATTTGATCAGACGCTGACCGGAACCGGGCGGGATTTACCGTTGTCGTCGATGGCGACATAGGTAAAGACCCCCTCGGTCACACAGTAACGCTGGGCATCGTTTTCCCGCAGTACCGGCTTGACCCACACCTCCAGCTTCAGCTTCATGGAGCTGCGGCCAATCTTGATGCAGCGACCGTAGCAGCAGACCACATCGCCCACCTTGACCGGACTGTGAAAGGTCATGCCTTCGACGGATACGGTACAAATACGTCCTTTTGCCAGCTCCTTGGCCATGATGCCCCCACCTATATCCATCTGGGACATGATCCAGCCACCAAAGATGTCGCCATTGGGGTTGGTATCGGCTGGCATTGCCAGGGTTCTCAGCAACAACTCCCCATCGGGGTGACGTTTTGTATCTACCATCATTACCGCCTCTCTCTCATGGATGGCGGCATGATAGGGGGCGATCACCCCCTTGGCAAACCTCAATTGCCCGAGGCGGCCAGCTCGGCAAACCAGTGGGCCGGATCGGGCCAGCGATAGTTGAATCCCATCTGCTGGCAAATCAGCTGGCCATCGATGGGCTGAAATTCACCGGCAGGCTCGATAAAGACCGGCGCAGGGAGCCCCTGCTGGCGCGCCGCAAAGGGGTAGAACTGCTCGCGGCGCGGATGTACTGGCGCGCTCAGGTTGAACACATCCCCGTCCTTGCCCCGCTCCAGAAGCAAGATGCAAGCCGCCACCACATCGTCCAGATGGACCAGATTAACCGACTGGGCGCCGCCATCGAGAGTCTTGCCCGCCAGGAAACGGCCGGGATGGCGATCCGGGCCATAAAGGCCGGAGGGGCGCACTATCATCACC
>NZ_CAWNZT010000400.1:0-1305 GCF_963878965.1 Aeromonas sp. HMWF015
GCATTGGCGTGCGCGACGTTGAAGTAATACTTCCACTCGCTCCCGAACGGCATGCCGTTGGCGGCGTTCGACGCGTTGTAAAACCCGCTCTTCTCTCTTAACTGGGTAGCCACATTGGTGGTGGCCGCAGCATAGGTACCAAGACCGGCCGGTACCTCGTCGATATTCTCCCAAGGGTGACGGTGACGCTTGAGGGCGAGCTCTGGCACATCGTCCAGATCGCCCCATTTGTGGCGGTGGCTGCCGTCCTTGATCTCCACCGCGATGGTGACGCCCTTGGCATCTTCCAGAATGCCTTTGCCGGTGACATCACCGGTCAGCTCGATGGTGCGCTTGCGGCGTACGTCGGTCACGCTGCCGTCGCTGTTGATGATGGCCACCTTGGCCACATGGTGCTGATAGCCGTTGCTGTCCAGGTAATCGACCATGTCCGGCACGCTCAGGGTGAGGGTGAAGTGGTTTACCCAGGCATCGAGCAGGGATCCTGCCCGATAGATATCGAGCCAGAGCCCTACCGGCTTGGCGCCCGGGGTGATTTTCTTCACCTCGTTGAGCTCGGTGCGCAGGCCGCCGACATAGGCCACCCCGGGCTGCACCTTGTAGACCCCGGATTCGTTGACCAGCTTGAAGCCGTCGCCGTAGAAGGTGGCCGGCCCGAAGAACTGCAGCGCCTGCAGGCGCAGGTCATCGTCCATTCCGCGCAGGCGCGCGGCATAGTCAATCTGCCAGGTGCTGGCGTCCACATGGGTGACGGTCGCCTCGGCGGCGCGGTCGTACTCCATCAGCATGGATTTGACCAGGCTGTTGCCGGTCTGGCCGGCCGCCTCGTCGGTCTTGAGCTTGGTCTCCAGCCCCTTGTGCACAATCATCCCCACTATGCCGCTGGCCTTGTTGATGAGGTACATGGCGTTGAAGCTGAAATCGCCGACCGTGGTGTCCATCACGATGGTGTAGGCCACCGAGTCGTTGTTGATGCGCCCGCGCTGGTCAACCTTGTGGCGGTGCACAATCTGGCCCGCCGGCGGAAGGCCGCTGTCCGGGTCGATGGGGGCTGCAGGATCGAGGTCTGGCACGTTGGCCAGCACGAACTCATCGAGCACCACCGGCACTTGGGTGGTAAGGCACTCCTGCCAGTAGCGGGAGAAGGCGTTGGTAATGATCTGGCTCATGGGTTCCTCTTAAGCGTCGCGCCAAACACCTGCTGGCTCATGTCGATGCGACCAAAGCCCAAGGTACTGGCGACCGGGTAAACCACCTGGAAGCGATAGCGGCGGCAGGTGCGGCCATAGTGTTGAATAAGGGTTT
>NZ_CAWNZT010000401.1:0-1167 GCF_963878965.1 Aeromonas sp. HMWF015
GCCAACAACACAGAGCTCCTGATTGATGGCGCTCGCCTAACCATAAGCATCCAGGTTCAACCTGACATATACAAGTCATTCAGAGAAAAAAGTGGGGCGTCATTCAGAAGCTCCGGACTCGACGCACGCTTTTTGTTTTGTGAGCCAGCATCTGAAATTGGCAATCGATTTGAGGATGAGTCTGTAGACGGTAGCCAGCCATTTCAGGACTTAGATGCATTACGTGATTTTCATGCAAGAATCGATGTCTTGCTGAGAGAAGGGGCTGATTGCACAACACGTCACTGCTTAAAGATGACAGATGAAGCCAAGAGGTCGTGGCTTCAAAAATACAATCAAATTGAAGAACACATGAAACGTGGTGAATACTTGGAAGACTATAAAGATTTTGGTTCTAAATTTATGGAGCAGGCTTCACGTATAGCTGGTGTTCTACATGTTTTCACTCACACTGATTATCAAGCACACGATGTTAATTACAGAACGATGAATATGGCGATTCACTTGACAGAAATATACTTACATCAAGCCTTGAAGATCTTTGTAAAACCAGAAGTAAAGGACCTGTCAGATCAAAAAAACGCTGACACGCTACTGGCCTGGATTAAGCAAAACTGGAAAAATGAGTGGTTTTTAAAAAGTGAAATTAGAAGAAGTGGTCCCTACCGTATGCGGGACTTAGGAAATTTAGACAACGCGATTGATATGCTTATTGCCACAGGAGATATTTATTGCTTCAAGAAAAAGCAGTCTATATATATTTCCTTGTCCTGGGATAAGCATCCAGATTATATACGCCGCGAATCGAGACTGAGGAAAGATGATAGGAGCGTTAAAGGCCTAGTCCCATACTACGGAAAGTATAAATCAAAAATGCTATCCCGTATTAAGCGCATACGTGATATATCAGATGAATTCCGTTGAAATAGGACAGGCGACAAAAGAAATATTTCACCTATTCCCGTCAAGAAATAGGGTTGAAAACACTAGTATATAAAATTCTTCCGTGATTTTATTTTAGCCATAAAAAGATCCATAAGACAACCAATGCAAGATGCGTACTTTGTTTACTATCTATGTCATTGCTAATGGGAATATCCATATAAACATGAATTAAAACAGCATCGTTACTTTATTAAGGCAATCGCTTTAGTTAAGGGTTTTATG
>NZ_CAWNZT010000402.1:0-1577 GCF_963878965.1 Aeromonas sp. HMWF015
TTATGGCGCAGGGGGCCGGGCTGGTGTGTCACTGGCAGGGGGGCGGTGCAGCTCCGGTTTTGCCCGAGCAGGATCTTGCCTGAGGTGATCGGTGTGAGCGGGGACCCCAAAAAAAGAAGCTCCGGTCACATGGCGCGCATGTGCCGGAGCAAAGAAGAGTTCGGGATTATTCGTTAGAGCTGGCCTTGCCTGCTTTTTTGCGGGCGTAGAGGTGGCTGTCGGCCGCCTCGTAGAGGCTCGGCACATCGACCCCGGATTGCCAGCTGGCGGCGCCAAGACTGCATCCGACTGAGAAGGTGCTGAGCTCCTTGTTGGTCATCAACATATGCTGCAGTCGCAGCCAGACCGGGCGCCACGCCTCGGGTTCGGCCGGTTGCAGCAGCAGGGCAAATTCATCCCCCCCGAGCCGGAAGGCTTGATCCGTGCTGCGGATGCACCCCTTGAGCAGCTGGGCGAAGCGGCTCAGCACCAGATCCCCCACCGGATGGCCCCAGGTGTCATTGATCTGCTTGAAGCGATCGAGATCCAGCAGCACCAGCACCAGACCGTGAGGCTCGCGGCTATGCTGCTCGATGGCGCGACCGATGGCCTCGTCAAAGTAGGAGCGGTTGCCAAGGCCGGTCAGGTGATCGAGCCTGACCAGCTGATCCAGTTTTTCCAGCCGCAGATAGAGGGGCAGCAGCAGGCAGAGCAGCTGATGGTATTGCATCAGTACCCGTTGCTGGCTGCCGCTCAGCGGATGTTCCAGCTCGTAGTGAAGCTGGCCGAGCAGCTGGCCATGCTGACCGCGCAGCTCGAACGGATAGTTGTGCAGGTTGAGGGTGGCCAGCGGCGGGTGCTGGATCAGCACATGGGGCTGGCCACAATCGAGGTAGAGACCGTGGATCCTGACAATTCTTGCCGCACGATCGGCAAAAGTTGTCAGCAGACCGCCGAGATCGCTCTGCCCCAACAACTGCTCGAGCAACTGGTTGCGTTCAACGCTGGGCAACGGCGTGAGCCGCTCCATCTGGCGAACCCACTGCTCGATGCCATGGCTAAAGCCATTAAGTGACGACGTATTTTCCATGGTCTTCCACCTGTAACAACTGACTACTGTCTCCTCCCTGCAATTGGCATGCCCAATATATCTTTCCTGCCCGCCAGATCGGCTGACTAAGCTTAAGTCGATAAAAGGAGAGGAAAATTTGTACACCGACCTGTTGATCCTGCTGTTCGCCGCCGTCCTGCTGGTGGCAACTTTCCGGCGCCTCGGCTTGCCGGTCATCCTTGCCTACCTGATTGCCGGTGTGTTGCTCGGCCCCCACGGGCTGGCGGTGATCATCGGCCAGTCGATCATGCAGACCATTGCCGAGCTGGGGATCGTCTTTTTGATGTTCTCGCTGGGGTTGGAGTTCTCCCTGCCGAAATTGCTGGCGATGCGCCGGTTGGTGTTGGGGGTGGGGATGTTGCAGGTGCTGCTCACGTCACTGCTCTTCTTCGCCATCGGCTGGTGGTGGGGGCTGGGTCTGGCCCAGTCGCTGGTGGTGGCGGGAACGTTGGCACTCTCCTCGACGGCGGTGGTGATCAAGCAGCTC
>NZ_CAWNZT010000403.1:0-2622 GCF_963878965.1 Aeromonas sp. HMWF015
CCGCGAAAACATCGACAAATTCTCGCAGGTAGTGAGTAAGCAAACCCTGCGCGATAACGGCTATAACTTAAATATTCCGCGTTATGTCGATTCTTCACCAGCAGCTGAAAGCTGGGATTTACACGCCACTATGCTAGGTGGCATCCCCAACAGCGAAATTGCACAGCTACACCCGTATTGGCAAGCATTCCCACAACTGCACGATGCGCTGTTTGTGGTCAAGTCTGCCGCCTACAGTGAATTAGCCATTGCCAAACAAGACGTTAATAAAACCATTACTCAGCATCCACAAGTTATCGAGTTTATTAGCGCTTACAACCAAGCCTTTGCTGGCATCAATGGCGATCTCAGCTTTGATAACTATTTACACACCGAACTTATTCAAAGCTGGCAAGAGGTTAACCGCAACCAGCAAGAGATAGTATTAAGCACAGAGTTATTTAATCGCCTGGCACCCATTGCCCTTATCGACAAATACCAAGCCTATCAATATTTAAACAACCAATGGCAAGTTATCAGTGCCGATTTGGAAATGATGCAAACAGAGGGGTTTGCCGCGACTAAGCAAGTTGACCCCAATATTGTGGTCAAAAAAGTTAAGGGCAATGACACCGAAGTACAAGATGGCTGGAAAGGCCACATCATGCCCTTTGAGTTAGTACAAAAAACCTATTTGAGCGATGACCTAGCGGCACTGGCAGAACAAGAAGACCACCTGGCAAAAATCGCCAGCTCGCTTGAGGAAATACTCGAATCCCTTTCTGAGGATGAAAAGGAGCAAGACACCGTAAAAGAAAGCAAAGATGGCTTTGCCAATGCCGACGTCGCCAAAGCGGCGAAAGCCTTCCTAAAAGAGCAAAAAGAGACCAAAACCAAGTTCTCAGCCGAAAGCTACGAAGCAAAAATCATCGCGGCGAGTAAACTGATTGATGAAGAAAAAGCCCTGAAAAAATCGGTCAAAGAAGCACAAATCGCCCTGCAATTAAAAACTAAAACCACCATCGAAGACTTAACCATTGATCAAGTCAACGAATTGCTGCACCTAAAATGGATCATGCCATTAGGCGTTGAGCTCGCCGCTATGCCAAGCACCGTAATTTCTCAGTTGACCAGCCAAGTACAAGTCCTTGCCGATAAATACAGCACGACTTATTCTCAAGTAGCGAATGAGATAAAAACCACCGAGCAGGAACTGGCCAACATGATGGGCCAGCTCACCGGCAATGAGTTTGATCTGCAAGGCTTGAATGAACTCACCATGTTGTTGAAGGGTGAATAAGATGAGTGTTAAAAATAACGTGCCTGAGATTCGGTTTAAGGGGTTTTGTGGTAATTGGCAGAATAAAGCAATCGGAAGCATCCTAGCTGAAACAAAGCGCCCAGTTGAATTGCTTGATAATGAATTATATCAATTGGTAACAGTGAGGCGCCGTAATGAAGGCGTCGTGCCTAGAGCTACCCTGAAAGGCAAAAATATATTAGTAAAAAACTATTATGGGGTTAAAGCAGGTGATTATCTGATATCAAAGCGGCAGGTCGTTCATGGTGCCAATGGGATCGTGCCAGAGAGTCTAGATAATGCTGTTGTATCTAATGAATACCTTGTTGTTACAGACAGTGATGAAGTAACTGCCAAGTTTTTAACAGTGATCTCAAAAAGACCTGAAATGCATAAACTGTTTTTCATTAGCTCTTATGGCGTCGATATTGAAAAGTTGGTATTTGATGTTTCCGACTGGAAAAACAGATCCATCACAATCCCAGATGTAACTGAACAAAATTCTATAACTGATTATTTCCAAAAGCTCGACAACCTAATCAACCAGCACCAACAAAAGCACGACAAGCTCAACAGCATTAAAAAAGCCATGCTGGAAAAGATGTTTCCCAAACAAGGCGAAACCATCCCAGAAATCCGCTTTAAAGGGTTTAGTGGGGAGTGGGTGGAAATTACTCTAGGGGAATATGCAATATTCACAAAAGGCCAGGGCTATTCAAAGAGTGATTTATCTGAGTCTGGAACTCCAATAGTTTTATATGGACGCCTTTATACAAAATATCAAACCGTAATTTCTCAGGTTGATACGTTCGCTATAGAAAAGTCTAAATCCGTTAAAAGTGTTGGTAACGAAGTCATAGTGCCAGCCTCTGGTGAATCTTCTGAAGATATAGCTAGAGCATCAGCCGTTTGTGAATCAGGCGTAATTCTTGGCGGTGATCTGAATATCATTTATCCAAACGATGAAATAAATCCTGTGTTTTTAGCTTTGGTGATATCCAACGGATATCCTCATAAGGCGTTAGCTAGTAAAGCACAGGGTAAATCTGTTGTTCACATCAGAAATAGAGACTTAGCTGCTTTATTGTTCACAATGCCTAAGAAAGAAGAACAAACTGCCATCGGCAACTACTTCCAAAAGCTTGATGTGCTGATCAACCAACACCAACAACAGATCATCAAACTTACTAACATCAAGCAGGCCTGCTTGAGCAAAATGTTTGTTTAGCAGGGAGCGCAACCATGACCACGTTTCAAACCGAAGCACAATTTGAGCAGTCCTTTATTGAGGTGCTTACCCAAAAAGGGTGGGAATCTAAAATACTCAAAAACAAAACAGAAGC
>NZ_CAWNZT010000404.1:0-2376 GCF_963878965.1 Aeromonas sp. HMWF015
GTTTTTTCCCCGCCCCCATTCTCCCCTGCGTGATCTAGCTCACAACTTGAGCCATCGACCTTGTTGCTCAGAACAGCCTCGATGTCAAAAAAGTCACTAGAAAATAATTCATTGAATTTAATCTCTTTTTATCTTGTCAAAAACCGTCACACCCAGTCTTGATAACGACCTCGCCACCTCAATTAAACAACGATGGATTCAGGCCCAGTCAAGGTTGGGACGCCTACCGTGTGGCTATCGGACTATTTCCGATTTCACAGAACCGACAACAAGTTCGGAAGTGTTTACATCAGAGGAATAACGCATATGAAGAAGTCTGCACTGACTATTGCCATCTCCAGCCTGCTGCTGGCGAGCGGCGCCCATGCTGCTACCGTTTACAACCAGAACGATACCAAGCTGGAAATCGGCGGCCGTGCACAAGGTGCTTACTACGGTACTGACGACAACGGTGCCGAAGGTGACCAGAGCTACTTCCGTCTGCACGTTGCTGGCGAGACCAAGATTGCTCCCGAGATGAAGGCGTTCGGCTTTGCCGAGTACAACCTGCCGACTTCCGGTTCTGACAACGACGAGCTGCGTTATGCCTATGCCGGCATCAAGCACGACCGTTTCGGCGCCTTCAGCTATGGTCGTCAGGATGGCCTGTTCACCAAGGCCGTCAACAACTATACCGACGTCCTGCCTGAGTGGGGCGGTGACGGCCTGGGCAAAGATACCGAAGTATTCGGCACCGGCCGTACCAACGGTCTGGCCCAGTACATCTACACCTATCAGGGTCTGACTCTGGGTGCCCAGTTCACCGGTAACAACGATCCGCAAAACGCCGGTCGCAGTGCAATCACTGAATCTTTCAACGGCAACACCTACAAAGGCGAAAGCTGGAATAGCAAAGGTTCTGCTGAAGGCTTCGCAGTATCTGCCAACTACGATTTCGATATGGGCCTGAGCCTGGGTGCTGCCTATAACCAGGCTGGCAAGACTGACGAGCAAGCTCGCTACGCCGCCTTCGGTGGCGACAAGGATGCCAAGCTGATGGGCTTCGGCGCCAAATATGCAACTGGCGACCTCTACCTGGCTGCAACCTACTCCCACGGTGAAGACCACCTGTTCGTCAACAACGGCTACGCCGAGAAGATGGATGGCTACGAAGCCGTTGCCCAGTACACCATCGGCAAGTTCAAGCCTTCTCTGGCCTACCTGCGCACTGACGTGAAAGACTCCGCTCGTGGTATCGATGATACCTACACTGAGTACGTATCTATCGGTGCCTGGTACAACTTCACCGAGAACTTCAACGCCTACGTTGATTACAAGCTGAACCTGCTGGACTCCGTAGATGGCAAGTCCACCAACTCTCTGGGCAAGAACACCGATGACGTTGTCGCGGTTGCCCTGCAGTACAACTTCTAAGTAATTGGAAGTCAGTTATACCCTGTGATACCAATGTCTACTGTTTGAATTACTTCCGGCCGCTCTGCGGCCGGTTTTTTTATTGCGCCTTTTCAGCACCTTGCATATAACTATCGAGCGGATTGATGGCAATATCCGCGCCGTTGACAGGGAGTGACAAGGAGATATTCACGGATGAGACAAGCGCGCGGTAACATAGACTGGCAACGCGGGTGGCTGTTGTTGCCACTGCTGTTGATATCGCTCATCTGGAGCAGTACGGCAGATGCCAGCTGGGATCAGAGCCTCTATCGTCAACTGGGTCTGGCAGGCAAGCTGGATAAACAGACCTTTCGTCAGGCACTCAACAGTTATCAAACTGTGCGCCACAAACGCAAACCCATTCTCACCATCATCGATTACAGCAAGCCATCCACCCAGCGCAGGCTGTTTGTCATCGATATGAAACGCCACAAGCTGCTCTATCACACCTGGGTCAGTCATGGCCGCAACTCAGGTGAACTGGCCGCAGAGCGCTTTTCCAACCAGCTCAACTCCCGCCAAAGTTCCCTCGGCGTCTATCGCACTGCAGAAACCTACTTGGGCAAACATGGCTACTCCCTGCGGCTGGACGGGCTCAGCCCCGGCAAGAACAGCAATGCCCGCAAGCGTGCCATCGTGGTACATGGCGCCGCCTATGCCAGCCCGACTCATCTGCGCAAATATGACAAGCTGGGCCGCAGCTGGGGTTGCCCCGCCCTGCCCAAGGAGCAGGCCAGGGCCATCATAGATACCATCAAGGGAGGGAGTGTCATCTACGCTCACGGCTAGCGGGTACAACACCAGAAAACGCAAGGCCAGCAATCGCTGGCCTTGTTTGTTACGCTTTTCACACTAAACGTGGCGCGTTATTGGCGCACCACCAGTACCGGACAGGGTGCATGACGCACTACAGACTCGGCGACACTGCCTACCAGCAGATGG
>NZ_CAWNZT010000405.1:0-29371 GCF_963878965.1 Aeromonas sp. HMWF015
TTCGGCGGCCTCGAGAATGCGCATTCTGGCAAAGTCGTTGGAGAGCACTTCGCCGGAGATCTTCATCCCCTCCAGCAGCGGCACCGCGCTGGCGTTGAGGATGCTTAAAGTACGGGCGAAGCGGGCGGTGTTGAGACCGCGACTGACCCGGCCAATCACCGGCAGACCGAGCAGTACCTGATGCCAGCGTCGGCGACGCTTTTCATCGGTGAGCCACCAGCGCCAGACAAAGCTGCCAAGGAAGATCAGCAGCAGGAACCAGAGGCCGTAGGCCTGCATCAGCTCGCTGGTGCCGATGAGAAAGCGGGTGGTGCCCGGCAACTGTTGACCCATGTGTTCAAACTGGGCCACTACCTTGGGCACCACGGCGGTGAGCAGGATCGAGATAACCCCGATGGCGACGCAGGTGAGCACGATGGGGTAGATCATCGCCTGCAGCAGCTTGGTGCGCATATGCTGGCGCTGCTCGGTGTAGTCGGCGAGGCGGTTGAGCACCTTCTCCAGATGACCCGATTTTTCACCGGCCGCCACCATGGAGCGAAACAGCTGGTCGAATACATGGGGAAAAGCCCCCAGCGAGTCGGCCAGCGAATAGCCTTCCACCACCTTGCTGCGCACGGTCGCCACCAGAGAGCGCAAGTGGGCCTTTTCGCACTGCTCGGCCACCGCCTTGAGCGCCTCTTCGATGGTGAGACCGGCACCGACCAGGGTCGCCAGCTGGCGAGTGATGAGGGCCAGCTCGGCTGTGCTGGCACCGCGCCGAAACAGGGCGAAGCGGGTCGCTTCCCGTTTCGCCTTCTCGGTGGTCTCGTTCACCTCGAGGGGGGTGAGCCCCTGTTCGCGCAGCAGCTGGCGTACCTGACGGGCCGAGTCGCCCTCCATCACGCCGCTCTTGCTGCGCCCCTTGTTGTCGAGGGCCTTGTATTCGAATGCCGCCATCTCAATCTTCCCGGGTCACGCGCAGCACCTCTTCGAGGCTGGTCTGCCCCTTGAGAACCTTGTCGATGCCGTCACGGCGGATGCTTGGGGTGTGGCCGCGGATCAGCCGCTCGATGGCGAGCTCACCGCTGGCACTGTGAATGGCTTCACGCACCGCTTCATCGATCACCACCAGCTCGTGGATGCCGGTCCGGCCACGGTAGCCGGTGTGGTTGCACAGCTCGCACCCGACCGGACGCCACACCTGCTGATCGGGGGCCAGCTCGATGCCCATGGCAAGCCGCTCCTGCTCGGTGATGGGGCGCGGGGCACGGCAATCGGGGCAGAGGGTGCGCACCAGCCGCTGGGCCAGCACCGCCAGCAGGGACGATGAGAGCAGGAAGGGTTCGATCCCCATGTCGCGCATCCGGGTGATGGCGCCGATGGCGGTGTTGGTGTGCAGGGTCGACATCACCAGGTGACCGGTCAGCGACGCCTGCACCGCAATCTGGGCGGTTTCCAGATCTCGAATTTCCCCCACCATCACCACATCCGGATCCTGACGCAAGATGGCGCGCAGGCCGCGGGCGAAGGTCATGTCCACCTTGGTGTTGACCTGGGTCTGGCCCACCCCTTCGAGGTCGTATTCGATAGGGTCTTCCACCGTCAGGATGTTGCGATCCCGCGAGTTGATTTCTGACAGTGCCGCATAGAGGGTGGTGGATTTACCGGAACCGGTCGGGCCGGTGACCAGAATAATGCCGTGGGGCTTGCGAATAAGCTCGCTGATGATGGTGCGGTTGGCCGCGGTCATCCCCAACTGCTTGAGCTCGAGGCGCACGTTGTTCTTGTCGAGCAGACGCAGTACCACCCGCTCGCCGTAGCTGGACGGCATGGTGGAGACCCGCACGTCGACGGCGCGACCGCCGATACGCAACGAGATACGGCCATCCTGCGGTACCCGCTTCTCGGCGATGTCCATCCGTGACATCACCTTGATCCGCGACACCAGGAGCGAGGCCAGTTTGCGATGGGGACGCAGGATCTCCCGCAGCACCCCGTCGATACGAAAACGGATCACCAGCGCCCGCTCGAAGGTCTCGATATGGATATCGGAGGCCTCCTCCTTGATCGCCTCGCTCAACATGGCGTTGATGA
This sequence comes from Aeromonas sp. HMWF015, assembly GCF_963878965.1. Classification (NCBI taxonomy): domain Bacteria; kingdom Pseudomonadati; phylum Pseudomonadota; class Gammaproteobacteria; order Aeromonadales; family Aeromonadaceae; genus Aeromonas; species Aeromonas sp. HMWF015. The sequence continues at coordinate 2,077 of NZ_CAWNZT010000405.1, forward strand.
GACGAATGATGGGGGCATCGTCATCGGCATCCAGCAGGTCTTCGCTCTGGGGCAGCTCTTCGGCCAGGGCAAAGAAGTCCATCTCGTTGCCGAGATCTTCCATCAGCTGGCGTGCCTCGGAGGAGTCGCGCTGATAGTGAGCCATCAGCAGCTCTTCGAAGGCCTCGTTGTCGAGTTGCTCCACCGCGAAGCTGCAACCCGCGACCCGCCGCACTTCCAGCAGGGCCTGCGGGGTGACGCCAGGGCGGCACTGCAGCACGGGGGCACCGTCCCGCTCAATCAGGATCACCCCGAAATTGCGGGCAAAGACAAAGGGGAGCTCGGGCAGTGGCGCAGGCCCGACGCTTCCATCCAGATGGTAGGCACTCATCAGGGCTTACTCTGCACAAACGGGGTGGTGGTCTCGACAGTGCTTTGCTGTCTGCTCCGCATCTCGTTGATCTGCTTCTGGATCTCTTTTTGCAGCTCGGGCGACACCATCACATCCTGGCCATAGGCAGGCAATACCTGACGGGCGGGGGAGGTGAGATACCCCTCCTGCGAGGCGGCATTGAGCTGCTCGGCGCGGAACAGGGAGTACTTGTTGCTGGAGACACCGGTATAGACGTCCGCATCACGCAAGATGGTTGGCCGGATAAAGACCATCAGGTTGCGCTTGGAGGTGGTGTTGGAGGTGGAGCGGAACAGATAGCCCAGCACCGGGATATCGCCCAGCAAGGGCACCTTGGAGACCTGCTCCTTGGTCTGTTCGTCCATCAAACCGCCCAGCACCACGGTTTCGCCGCTTTTGACCAGCACCGCGTTCTTGACGGTACGGGTATCGAAAGTGGGGCCGAGGTTGGCAGTACCGGTCGCCTGGGTCTGGGCGACGCTGGAGACCTCCTGCTCGATATTGAGCAGCACCGAATCCCCTTCGTTGATCTGCGGGGTCACCACCAGCTTGGTGCCCACCGTCTTGCGCTCGATGGTGTTGAACACCTGATCGCTGGTGGTGGAGCTTTGCGAACCGCTCTGGACCGGGACCTCCTGACCGACGTTGAAAGAGGCCTCCTTGTTGTCCATGGTGACGATACTCGGGGTGGAGAGAATATCGTTCTTGGTATTGGAGGCCAGCGCCGTGGCCAGCATGGCCCAGTCGCCGTGATAGAAACCGGCGGCCATGCCGTTGAACTCTTTCAGCAGACCGGCAGCGGTGTCGGTCTTGCCATTCTGGTAATCCTTGCCCGCCGCAATGGCGCTGCCGAGGGGCAGACCTGAGTTGGTGAACTGGGTGCCACCGCCGTTGGCATTGCCCCACTGGACGCCAAGGCTGAGGCCGTCGCCATCCTGCATCTCAACGATGATCGCCTCCACCAGCACCTGGGCGCGGCGGATATCGAGCTTGGCCACCACCTGCTCCAGTTCGGACATCACGTCCGGCTGGGCGGTGATGACCAGCGCATTGGTGGTCTCGTCGGCTGAGATGGCCAGCTTGCCACCGCCGATGCTGGCGCCACCTGTGGTTGCGCCGCCGCCCTTCTTGTCGGCCTCGATGCTGGAGCTGACCCCCTTGAGCACCTCGACCATGTCTTTGGCCTTGCCATATTTGAGGTAGAAGACCCGGGTGTTGCCCTGGCTCTGCAGGTCGCGGTCGAGCTGGCGCACCATCTGGATGATGCGGGCGCGCGCTTTCGGCTCACCACTCACTACCACCGAGTTGGTGCGCTCGTCGGCCACCACCTTGGGGGAGAGCAGCAGGGAGGCGGTGCCGCCCTGGGGGTTGCCATCCTTGTTGAGGTTGGTCACCAGCCGCACCATTTCCCCCGCCGAGGCGAACTTGAGCTTGATGATGTCCACATCCTGATCGCCTGCGCGGTCGACCCGGTTCACCACCTCCACCAGCCGGTTGACCACGGCGGCGCGGCCGGTGATCAGCAGCACGTTGGAGGGCTCGTAGTGCACCACGTTGCCACCACCGGCGTTGTCGTTGAGCTGGCGCAGCAGTGGCGCCAGTTCACGGACCGAGACGTTGCGCACCGGCACGACTCTAGTCACCATCTCGTCGCCCATGCCCGGGTTGCTGCCATCCACCACCGGAATGGCGGAGGTCTTGGCATCCCGCGAGCGCAGCACCTTGAGCACCCCGTTGTCCATCGGCACCACGGCAAAGCCGTAGACGTCGAGCACGCTCAGGAAGAACTGGTAGTACTGCTCCTCATTGAGCAGGTCGTAGCTGCGCACGTTGATCTTGCCGCGCACCGAGGGCTCTATGATGATGGTTTTATTGAGGTTCTTGCCCACCGTATTGATGAACTCTTCAATGTCGGCGTTCTTGAAACTGGCAGAGTATTCAGTGGCCCAGGCTGAGCCCGCCATCATCAGTGCCGCTGCGATAGTGGCCAGACGCCAGCTTTTCCCTTTAGTGGTCATTATTGGTACGACTCCAAATCATTATTCTGACAAGCGCACATAGATGTCGAACTGTTCGCCCTGTCGCTCGACGGTCACTGTCATTTCCGTTGCGCCAGCCATCTGCTGCATCGCCTGCATGGCTTGCATGTTGTCCCGTAAATCCAGCCCGTTGATGCTGATGGCCAGGTCATTGGCCTGCAGCCCGCTCTGGTTGAAAAACTCAGGATTGCTGCCCGGGTTGAGGCGATAGCCGGTCATGCGGCCATCCACCTGAACCGGTGAAATATTGAGGTAATCGGTGATCTTGCCCGGATCGGCCATCAGCTCGCTGCGCAGGGAGCCAAGGGGGGCGGCGTTGGTCTGCGGCAGCGGCTTGCCATACTCCTCGCCATCCAGCATCAGGGTCTCGTCGCGGCCATCCCGCTCGATGATCACCCGATCCGGATAGACCTGCCGGATCCGCGCCTGGGTGCCGTCAATCATGTCACCGACCCCGTAGGAGTTCTGGATGCCGGACATGGCGATGATGGCGATGGATTTGGCGGGATCCGAGCTTGCCAACACTCCGTTGAGCTGGGCATTGAGCTGGGTACGCGGCGCATTGGCGGCCACGGCGGCTTTGGCTTGCGCCTTGGGGATCGCCTTGCCAAACAGTGCCAGTCGGCTTACCTCGCCCAGTTCAAGGCGCGGGTTGCTCTGGCCGTTGACCGCCACGGCGGAGGGTTGCCACGGTTGACTGGTTTGCGGGCTTGCCAGGGTGAGCAGACGCCAGGTGAGGGCGGCGCTCTGCTGGGCCAGCATGATCAGCAGCGCCAGAAAGGCCACCTGGGTGACTCTGGTCATGGGAAGCCGCCGGCACTGGGCCAGCAGCATGGTCAAGATGTCATCCCTGAATCGTAGCGTCATATTAATCAACAAATTCCAGGCTCGGGGGCGGCTGCGTATTGTGTACGGCCAGTGGCTGTGACACAACGGGTCGGGGCGCGCCAAACCGTAAAAATGGATATTTCATCACACCGTAAACCTTTGAATGCTCACAAAAGTGGCACTCAGGTAAGGTGCATCCTGCTTGCCAGCGAACATTAGGGTACGGTGCGTACTCATCCTCGCCAATCCTGCAGCGCCTTGAGGGTCACGCTCTGTCCGGCGACCTGCAGCACTATGTATTGCTGGTCGATGGTAGCGAGCACGACTCCCGGGGCGATTTCGCTTCCCTCCCGGTATTCACGGCCATTGAGCACCACGGCGCGCTTGGCGGGGTTGGAGGAGAACACATGAGAGCCATAGCTCAATTGCGGCACCTGCTGGCGCACCGATTGGGGCGCCGAGCCCAGCGCCATCAACTGGGCTGGTTGCACGTTCTGGCTGGCGGCGTGTGGCGTCTCCTGCAATGGCGTTTCATTGAGGGCTTTCATCAGCTGCTCGGCCAGACTCAGCGCGGGGGGATTCCCCTGACTGGTCCCCTCGTTTTTGGCCACTGCTCTGGGTTGTACCACCGGCTCCGGCAGGGGCGGGGGCAGCGGACGAGTCACCATCGCCTTGGGTTCGACCCGCACGAAGGGCGGAGTGATCACCTCTTTCACCTCTACCTTCTCCTCGATGGGGCGCAGGTGGATCAGATGCCAGCCATAGTTGGCGCCCGCCCCCAGCAACAGGGCAAGGGGAGCCAGCAGCCAGCCGATGCGGCGTGGGCTGCGCTCCTCTTCCCGGGGCATGGGCAAGCCCATGGCCGGAATATGGGCGGAGAGTTGCGGTTGCTGCGCACGGCGCAGCGCCTTGAGCAGGGTAGACATCAGGAGGCCTCCTCCAGTCTGGGCATGGGTTCACCGGAGAGGGCGTTGAGACGCAGCAGGGTGTTGCTGCCCGCGATGCCATCAGGGGTGAGCCCCTGATCCCGCTGGAACTGCTGCAGCTTGTTCTTGAGCTCGCCATCGAAACGGCGCACCTTGCGCTCGGGTTGTTGCAGCGCGCGGCTGAGGGCGTTGTCGAGCCACTGGATCTGGGTCTGACCGGCATTGCTGGCAATCAGGCTCACCCCCCCTTTCGGCATGCGCCAAAGCAGGGTGTAGCTGCCGCCCCAGTTGTCGCTGAGCCACTGGCGATCCACCTGCCAGCTCTGGTCGCCGATCATCAGGCTGGCCTTGTTCGGCCCCAGATTGACCAGGGTCGCATAGTAGAGGCCGCCAGTCTGGTCAGTGAGCGTGATCATGGCGGGATACTGCAGGGCGCGCAGCTCGTCGAGGCTTGCCTCTCCCTCCTGACAGCGCAGACCGGCACGGGGCGCATTGTCACAGGTTGCCTCGAACGGTTCCGGTTCATAACCCCAGACCCGATAGAGATTCTGCATGGCGCTGTCGGGGTCGATGGCCTGATTGATCGCCTCGGTCAGCTGCTCCTGCTGCTCGGCGGTCTCGTCGATGGTGACCGGCACCTCGACCTTGACTACCGGACGGGTGGGGAACACGCCGAAAAATTGCCAGCCCCACCAGCCTGCGGCCACCAGCAGGGCGCCCGCCAGCGTCACCATCAGACCGGAGGCCCAGCTCCCTTCGTCCCGAACGCCATTGACCTCGAAGGCCGCCTGGCTGATATCGCTGTGGACAATCTTGTAGCTGCCACGGGCGAAAGCGGCGATCAGGGCGCGGTCACAGATGAGGTTGATGAAACGGGGGATGCCACCACTCAGGCGATGGAGCGTCTTGATGGCGCGCGGGGTAAAGATGGGTTGTACGCAGCCTGCAACTTGCAGCCGGAAGCGGACGTAGGCATCCACATCGCTGTGAGAGAGCGGCAGCAGGTGATAGCGGGCGGTAATGCGCTGGGCCAGCTGACGCAGCAGGGGTTGGCGCAGCATCTGTTGCAGCTCGGGCTGACCGATCAGCACCACCTGCAGCAGTTTTCGTTCGTCGGTTTCGAGGTTGGTGAGCAGACGCAGCTGCTCCAGTACGCCGGGCAGCAGGTGCTGCGCCTCATCCACCAGTACCACGCTGCGCTTGCCTGCCGCCAGGTTGGCCAGCAGGTGATCGCGAATAAGGTCGAACAGCCGCTTGATCCCGGCATCCTCGGGATAGGGAAGTTGAAACTCGTCGCAGATGGCGGCCAGCAAATCCCGTTCGGTCAGGGAGGGGTTGAGGATATAAGCGATCTCGGTTTCGGCGGGGAGCTGTTGCAGCAGGCAGCGGGAGACTGTGGTTTTGCCGGTCCCCACTTCGCCGGTCAGCAGCACAAAGCCGCCGCCATCCTGCAATCCATAGTTGAGATGAGCAAGGGCTTCGCCGTGGCGCTCGCTCATATAGAGGTACTTGGGATTGGGCGAGATGGAAAACGGGTGTTCCGAGAGGCCGAAGAACTGTGTGTACATGAGGGTATTCTTTTGTAGCCGGCGACAGATGAAAAATGTCTCCGGATGATAGCAAACCTCGCTTTCATTGGAAGCCATCATTGGCGCAGGAGGGCAAATTGCAGCCTTTTCCTGCCATCTTGTGATCCCGGTTGCGTCATCGGTACGAACCCGGATCACAAAATGACAAAAAACATCTGTAAATAAAGGGAAATATCAATATGGGCGCGGCGTGGCAAAGGCCGTCAGCATGGCGCTGAATCGGCGATCGCCAGACCTGTTTGTGTACAATTTATGACGCCTGTTGCTCTGTCAGCCATCAGGGCAAGCTGGTCGGAATGTACTTGCTCAGTGGTGATCCTGAAACTGCGCGGCAATCTCCCTGAACTGCGCCTCACAGGCGAGAAACGCCGCGACGATGCCGGGATCAAAATGGCTGCCGCTCCCCTTCACGATGATCTCCTTCGCTTCCTCATGGCTGAAAGCAGGTTTGTAGACCCGTTTCGAGATGAGGGCATCGTAGACATCCGCTACCGCCATCAAACGCCCGGAGAGGGGAATGTCCTCACCCGCCAGCCCAGCCGGATAGCCGCTGCCATCCCACTTTTCGTGGTGGGTGAGGGAGATCTCCCGGGCCAGCCGCAAGAAGGAGTTGGAGCCCAGCTGCGCCTCGGCACTCGCCAGCGCCTCGGCACTCGCCAGCGCATCGGCGCCGATCTGCGGGTGGCGCTTCATGATGGCGAACTCCTCGTCGGTCAGCTTGCCCGGTTTGAGCAGGATGGCATCGGGAATGCCCACCTTGCCCACATCGTGCAGAGGGGCCGACTTGAACAGCAGATCGATGGTGGCATCATCGAGCGGATAGCGATCCCAATCGCTGCGACTGAGGTATTGCGCCAGCGCCTTGACGTAGTGCTGGGTGCGAATGATATGGGCGCCAGTCTCGTTGTCCCGGGTCTCCGCCAGCGAGGCGAGGCCGAGTATGGCCACGTCGCGGGTCAGGTTGAGCTCGTCGCTGCGAGATTTCAGCTCGCCGATCATCTGATTGGTGCTGGCTGCAATCAGGCCGAATTCGTCATCCCGGGTGACCGGCACCCGGGCGTCGAAGTCACCACACTGTACTCTGGCCATGGTGCGGGTCTGCTGGCGCAGGGATAGGCCGAGATTGCGACCATAACCGTGAATGATGAGGGCGAGATAGCAGAAGGTCACCGTCATCACGAAGGCGATCTCCCACAGGATATAGTGCTGGGCATCGACCCTCGGCAGGCTGCGCTCCACCGTCACCAGCCACTCCAGATCCTTGTTGAACAGCAAGAAGAAGACGCCCCCCAGCAGGGTGAGGGTCGCCAGGGTAAAGAGGGTGAACTTGCGTGGCATCGGCATGGCCAGCGGGTGGCTCAGTGTCAGGCTCTGCTCGGCTTGCCGTGCTCTGGCCCGATGCAAGTCTCGCTCCAGAGTCAGATCGGCCGCCACCAGAAAGCCGAGGGTGGTCATCCCCAGCAGCACCTTGAGGTGACTCTCCAGCGGAAAGTCGTGGGCCAGGGCGTTGTAGCCCGAGAGCAGCAGCGCTCCCAGCAGGTAGAAACCCACCTCCAGTCCAAACCCGTCCAGCCCGTTGCGCGGCAGGGGCCGCCTTGAGAGCAGCCAATTGCGAACGGCGAACATGATGGCGAACGTCACCAGGGTCGGCCCCAGCAACTGGGGCAGGGTGAGACTCTCGAGAAACGGGCAAACCTGCCAGCCATAGAGACAAAATAGTGACAGGGTTACCCCGTAGTGCAGGGCGCAGCGCCCCGTGATCCTCTGCATATTCCCACCCATGTTGCTGGTTATTGTTATGTCGGCGGGAGGCCCGCCATTACAGGCGCCGCAGCAGCAGGCTACCGATGGAGTAGCCAGCGCCAAAGGAGCACAGTACGCCGCGAGCCCCCGCAGGAAGGTCGCGATTGTACAGATGAAACGCGATGATGGAACCCGCCGAGCTGGTATTACCATAGCTATCAAGAATGACCGGCGCCTCCTGCTGGCTTGCATCGTGACCGAGCAGCTTGCGACCGATGAACTGGTTCATGGTGAGGTTGGCCTGATGGAGCCAGAGCCGGTTCAGGCTCTCGGCAGGCCAGCCCTGCTCATCGAGCTGGTTGGCTATCTGGTCGCACACCAGCGGCAACACCTCCTTGAACACCTTGCGCCCCTGCTGGCGAAACAGCTTGTCGTCGCCGTAGCGGGTGCGCGGGCTCAGCCGGTTCAGAAAGCCGAAGTTGTTGCGGATGTTGTTGGAGTACTGGGTCACCAGCTTGCTGGCCACCAGTTGCCACGGATTGGCCGCCTTGCAATCGGTCTCCCGCTCCAGCAGCACCGCGGTGCAGGCATCACCGAAGATAAAGTGGCTATCACGATCGCGAAAATTGAGGTGCCCCGAGCAGATCTCCGGGTTGACCACCAGCGCCAGTTTGGCGCTGCCAGCCGCCAGCATGTCGGCGGCTGTTTTGATACCGAAGGTGGCAGACGAGCAGGCCACGTTCATGTCAAAGGCCATGCCGCTCGCCCCCAGATAGTGCTGCAGCTCGATGGCCAGCGCCGGATAGGGGCGCGGCATGTTGGAGGCGGCGACGATGACCAGATCGATCTCCCCCGGCTCGCGGCCGGCGGCGATCAGCGCCTGTTCGGCGGCGGCCACCGCCATCTCCACCATGATGGAGGGCATCTCATCGGGCCGCTCAGCCAGTAGCGGCTGCATGATGTCGGGGTTGAGCACTCCCTCGCGGCTCACCAGATAACGGCTCTTGATGCCGGATGCCTTCTCTATGAACTCGCAGCTGGAGTGCTGCTTGGCGGGGAGCTGGCCGGCGTCGATGGCGGAGGCGTTCTCCTCGTTGTAGAGATCCACATACTGGTTGAAGGCGGCCACCAGCTCTTCATTGCTGACGGCAAAGGGTGGGGTATAGAGGCCTGAGCCACTGATCACGATAGAGGTCATCTTTGCTCCTCGCCGGGTGCGTTCCCGGCTTGTCGGTTTATAGGGTAGAGAGGGTTACAGCTGGTCGATCGCCGCAGCGAGACCCGCCAGGGTCAGCGGATGCATCCGCCCGCCAACCACGTCATTCATCAGCTTGATAGAAGGGTGCCAGAGCCACTCCCGCCGCGGGGTGGGGTTGATCCACACCAGTTTGGGAAAGTGTTGCTGCAAGCGGGTAAGCCACACCTGACCCGACTCCTCGTTCCACTGCTCGACACTGCCGCCCGGCCAGGTGATCTCGTAGGGGCCCATGGTGGCATCCCCCACCAGGATCACCCGGTAGTCGCTGCCATAGGTGCGCAGCAGCCGCAGGGTATCGAACCGCTCCTCAAAGCGGCGGGCGTTATCCTTCCAGACGAAGTCGTAGAGGCAGTTGTGAAAATAGAAGTACTCCAGATGCTTGAACTCGTGGCGCAACGCGGAGAAGAGGCGCTGCACCTCGGCCACGTGGGCATCCATGGAGCCTCCCACATCGAAGAAAACCAATAGCTTGACCCCGTTGTGGCGCTCGGGCCGCAGCTTCACATCGAGCCAGCCCTGGCGGGCAGAACTTTTTATGGTGTCGTCGAGATCCAGCTCGTCGGGATTGCCTTTGCGCACCCAACGTCTGAGCTTGCGCAGCGCGAGCTGAATGGCGCGCTGGCCGAGCGGCGAGTCGTCGCTGAAGTTGCGATAGTGACGGGCCTCCCACACCTTGGTCGCCTTGCTGTGCTGCCCCTCTCCACCCATACGGATGCCCTCGGGGTGAAAACCGCCGTGGCCAAACGGGCTGCTGCCACCGGTCCCCACCCATTTGTTGCCGCCGGCGTGGCGCTCTTTCTGCTCGCTTAACCGCTGGTTAAGGGTCTCCAGCAGCTTGTCGAGTCCGCCGAGGGATTTGAGCAGCGCCTTCTCCTCTGGGCTCAGCAGTCGCTCGAACTCCTTGCGCAGCCACTCCTCGGGCAGGCTCTCCGGCAGCAGGGGGATGGCGTCCAGTCCCTCGTAGTATTCGGCGAAGGCGCGATCGAAGCGATCATAGTGAGCCTCGTCTTTTACCAGCAGGCAGCGGGAGAGTTGGTAGAACTCGTCCATATCGATGGTGACCAGCCGGGCCGCCAGTGCGGCGTGCAAGTCCAGCAGTTCGCGCAGGCTGCACGGCAGCTTGTGGCGGCGCAGGTGGGTAAAAAAGTCGATCAGCATGGGTCAGCTGCCGCGTCGGGCCAAAAAGGCGAGCTTCTCGAAGAGATGCAAATCCTGCTCGGTCTTGAGCAGGGCGCCATATAGCGCGGGCACCAGCTTGCCGGGCTCGCGGGCACGCATCGCCTCGGGGGCGATATCGTCGGCCAAGAGCAGGCGGATCCAGTCCAGCAGTTCCGAGGTGGAGGGCTTCTTGCGCAGCCCCTCTACCTCGCGCAGCTCGAAGAAGAGATCCATTGCCTCGCCAAGCAGGCTCTCCTTGAGGTCGGGGTAGTGGAGTTTGACAATGGCCTGCATCTCGGCCTTGTCGGGGAAGCGGATATAGTGGAAGAAACAGCGGCGCAGGAAGGCATCCGGCAGCTCTTTTTCGTTGTTGGAGGTGATGATGACCACCGGCCGCTGGCGCGCCTTGACTCGCTCGCCGGTTTCGTAGACGTCGAACTCCATTCGATCCAGCTCCAGCAGCAGATCGTTGGGGAATTCGATGTCGGCCTTGTCGATCTCGTCGATCAGCAGCACAGGTCGCTGCTCGGCGCTGAAGGCCTGCCACAACTTGCCTTGACGAATGTAGTGGCTGATATCGGCCACTCTGGGGTCGCCGAGCTGGGAGTCCCGCAGCCGGGCCACCGCATCATATTCGTAGAGTCCCTGTTGAGCCTTGGTGGTGGACTTGATATGCCAGGCAATGAGATCGGTGCCGAGATGGTCGGCGACCGCTTCCGCCAGCACCGTCTTGCCGGTGCCCGGCTCCCCTTTGATCAGCAGCGGTTTTTCGAGGGTGATGGCGGCATTGACCGCCATCTTCAATGCATCGGAGGCGAGATACTGACTGCTTCCTGAAAATCCCATAACGTCGGTTCCTTTGACGATTGGCGCCCGGAGTCAGGTGCCAGAGAGAATAAGTTCTATATGTTGTAATACCATATGGTTATAACGAATAGTCACTTCTCATTCAGAAACCACAGGGTAATCTTGTTTCATCGTCGTAACAAACACAGGGATAGCACCATGAGCAAAATTTTTGAGGACAACAGCCAGACTATCGGTCACACCCCGCTGGTTCGTCTCAACCGTGTTACCAAAGGCCGCGTGCTGGCCAAGATCGAGAGCCGTAACCCCAGCTTCAGCGTCAAGTGCCGGATCGGTGCCAACCTGATCTGGGATGCCGAGAAGCGCGGCATCCTGACCAAGGGGAAGGAGATCATCGAGCCCACCAGCGGCAACACGGGTATTGCTTTGGCCTTTGTCGCGGCCGCTCGCGGCTATCCCATCACCCTGACCATGCCGGCAACCATGAGCCTGGAGCGCCGCAAGTTGCTCAAGGCACTCGGTGCCAATCTGGTGCTGACCGAAGGGCCGCTCGGCATGAAAGGGGCCATTGCCAAGGCCAACGAGATCCTCGAGTCCGAGTCGAGCAAGTATGTGTTGCTGCAACAGTTTGAAAACCCGGCCAACCCGGAGATCCACGAAAAGACCACCGGCCCCGAGATCTGGGATGCCACTGACGGTGAGGTGGATGTGTTCGTGGCCGGGGTCGGCACCGGCGGCACCATTACCGGTGTCTCCCGCTACCTGAAGCAGACCCAGGGCAAGGCGGTGGTCTCTGTCGCGGTCGAACCGGCCGAGTCGCCGGTCATCAGCCAGAAGCTGGCTGGGGAAGAGATCAAACCGGGCCCCCACAAGATCCAGGGGATCGGTGCCGGCTTTATCCCGGGCAACCTGGACCTCTCCCTCATCGACCGGGTGGAGAAGGTGACCAGCGATGAAGCCATCGAGATGGCACGCCGCCTGATGGAGGAGGAGGGGATCCTGGCCGGTATCAGCTCCGGTGCTGCGGTGGTGGCTGCCAGCCGTCTGGCCGAGCTGCCGGAATTTGCGGGTAAAACCATTGTGGTCATCCTGCCGAGCGCGGCGGAGCGTTACCTCTCCAGCGCCCTGTTTGCCGGGGTGTTCAGCGAGCAGGAACTGCAGCAGTAACTGATCGGAATCTTTCAAAACAGCGGCGCTCTCAGGAGCGCCGCTTCTTTATGGGCTAGACTCAACCCCTGTTAGTGTCACTTGATCCTTATTTTTTGGGGTAAAATAACAAGTTCCGGAGTGAGAAAAAAAGCAGACATTCCGCTCTAAATCTCATATCCTGTGCGGCGTCACGCGGTGTTTGCTGGCTGGGTATCACAAAGTAACAAAGTGTTATTTTTCGTTATAAAATAATTTCAGGCCAGTCCTGATGCGGCTTGTAGCCCAATAACTGAAAATTGCCAACCAGCGCGCCGATTACTGCACAGAAACTTGACCTGGATTAAACCATTGCGGGTCTGCTTTCGTTACTTTACAACATATCCATACTGACACGGTGGGTCAGGTTGCTTCAAAAACGACCAATCCACCAAAAAATATCAATAATATGGGGTGAAACCATGTACGAGAAGTCTGTTGTTATTACTGCTGAAAACGGCCTGCACACCCGTCCGGCAGCTCAGTTCGTGAAAGAAGCCAAAGAATTCCAAAGCGAGATCACTGTGGTCTCCGGTGGCAAGTCCGCCAGCGCCAAGAGCCTGTTCAAGCTGCAGACCCTGGGCCTGACCAAGGGTACCAACGTAACTATCCAGGCTGATGGTCCGGATGCTCAGCAAGCTGTTGAGAAGCTGGTTGCCCTGATGGACGAGCTGGAGTAATCCAGCTTTAGATTCCTCCCCCACAGTCGTTTTAATAGGAAGGATTATGATATCTGGCATTCTTGCGTCCCCCGGTATCGCATTCGGTAAGGCGCTTCTTCTTAAAGAAGATGAAATCGTTATCAATCAGGGCAAAATCTCTGCTGATCAGATTGATGCCGAGATCAACCGTTTCCTCGAAGCTCGTACCAAGTCAGCTGCCCAGCTGGAAGCCATCAAAGAGATGGCCGGTCGTACCTTCGGTGAGGAAAAAGAGGCCATCTTCGAAGGCCACATCATGCTGCTCGAAGATGAGGAGCTGGAAGGGGATATCAGATCCTTCATCAAAGACAACAAGGCTTCCGCTGACAAAGCCATCTATGAGGTGATCGAACAGTACGCCAAGATGATGGCCGAGCTGGATGACCCTTATCTGCGCGAACGCGCTACCGACTTCCGTGACATCGGTACCCGTCTGGTCAAGAACGTACTGGGCATCGCCGTTGTCAACCTGAGCACCATCGACGAAGAGGTGATCCTGGTCGCCAAAGACCTGACCCCGTCTGAAACCGCTCAAATCAACCTGAAATATGTGCTGGGTTTCGTCACCGACATCGGTGGCCGTACCTCCCACACCTCCATCATGGCCCGCTCCCTGGAGCTGCCGGCCATCGTGGGCACCAACGACATCACCGAGCGCGTCAAGAACGGTGACATGCTGGTGCTGGATGCGATCAACAACCAGATCATCATCAATCCGACCGCTGAACAGCTGACCGAAACCAAGAAGTTCCAGGCTCAGTTCCAGGCCGAGAAAGATGAGCTGGCCAAGCTGAAAGATCTGCCGGCCATCACTCTTGATGGTCACCAGGTCGAAGTGTGCGCCAACATCGGTACCGTCAAGGATACCGAAGGTGCCATCCGCAATGGCGCCGAAGGCGTGGGTCTGTACCGTACCGAGTTCCTGTTCATGGACCGTGACGCGCTGCCGACCGAAGACGAGCAGTTCAAAGCCTACAAAGAAGTGGCCGAAGCGATGCCGGATCAGCCGATCATCGTGCGCACCATGGACATTGGCGGCGACAAAGAGCTGCCGTACATGAATTTCCCGAAAGAGATGAACCCCTTCCTGGGCTGGCGTGCCGTGCGTATTTTCTTCGACCGCGAAGACATCATGCACGCTCAGCTGCGGGCCATTCTGCGTGCGTCTGCCTTCGGCAAACTGCGCATCATGTTCCCGATGATCATCTCTGTCGAAGAGTTCCGTAGCCTGAAAGCGACCGTAGAGAAGCTGAAAGCCGAACTGCGTGCCGAAGGCAAAGCCTTTGATGAATCCATCGAAGTGGGTATCATGATCGAGACCCCGGCCGCTGCCGTGATGGCTCATCATCTGGCCAAGGAAGTGGATTTCTTCAGTATCGGTACCAACGACCTGACCCAGTACACCCTGGCTGTCGATCGTGGTAACGAGATGATCTCCGCCATGTACAACCCGCTGTCACCCTCCGTCCTGACCCTGATCAAGATGGTTATCGATGCGTCCCACGCCGAAGGCAAGTGGACCGGTATGTGTGGTGAACTGGCTGGTGACGAGCGCGCTACCCTGCTGCTGCTGGGTATGGGTCTGGATGAGTTCTCCATGAGCGCCATCTCTGTACCGCGTATCAAGAAGCTTATCCGCAACACTAACTTCGAAGATGTGAAGGCAATGGCTGATCAAGCACTGAGCTTTGCCACCGCCGCTGAAATCGAAGCATGCGTAGATAACTTTATTAAGCAGAAAGCAGTCTGCTAAGATCGGCTGCAAACAGCGACAAATCATCTCTAGGAGCTTTATATGGGTCTGTTTGATAAACTGAAGAAACTGGTTTCCGACGATAGCTCTGACACCGGCGGCATCGAAATCTTTGCTCCGCTGTCTGGCGAAATCGTGCCGATCGAAGATGTGCCTGACGTTGTCTTCGCCGAGAAGATCGTTGGTGACGGTATCGCCATCAAGCCGGCTGGCAACAAGATGGTTGCTCCGTGCGATGGTACCATCGGCAAGATTTTCGAGACCAACCATGCGTTCTCTCTGGAATCCGACTCTGGTATCGAGCTGTTCGTTCACTTCGGTATCGACACCGTTGAACTGAAAGGCGAAGGCTTCAAGCGTATCGCTCAGGAAGGTCAACAGGTCAAGCGCGGCGACACCATCATCGAGTTCGATCTGGCCGTTCTGGAAGCGAAAGCCAAGTCTACCCTGACTCCGGTTGTCATCTCCAACATGGACGAGATCAAAGAGCTGATCAAAATGACTGGTGCCGTGACTGTGGGCGAGACCCCGGTTATCCGTATCAAGAAGTAATGCCCGGCTGGCTCACGCCAGTTGCGCAGTAAAAAACCGAAGCCTTGCGCTTCGGTTTTTTTATGGCCGCGAGTCGGCTTCCCTTTCTGGTGATCACTCTATTCCGTCGAGATGACAACCCGGTTACGGCCCTGATCCTTGGCCTGATAAAGGGCCCGGTCGGCCATCATCAGCAGATAGTCGATGCTCTCCTGTCCCTTCATGCTGGCACACCCCAGACTGATGGTGAGGGATAGCTGCTTCCCCTGCCATGGCAAGCGGGTGGTACTGACATGCTGGCGCAGCTGTTCGGCGCGCCGTGCCGCCTGTTCAATATCGCAGCCAGGCAGGATCAGCAGGAACTCCTCTCCGCCCCAACGGGCCAGACTCTCCCCCGGCAACAGCTGGCCAGCCATGGCGTGGGCGACAGCGCAGAGCGCGGCATCGCCCGCAGGGTGGCCGTAGCGGTCATTGACCTGTTTGAAATGGTCGATATCTCCCAACACCACCGAGAGGGGCTCACCCTGCAACCAAAGGGCCTGCAGCTGTTGCTGGGCGCCGCGCCGGGTGGTCAGTTCGGTGAGCGGATCGGTGCAGGAGAGGCGGCTCACCTCTTCCACCATGCACTGCAGGTCGTGGATATCGCGAAAGGTTACGATATGGCCATCCGGGATGGCATCGGCTCCCAGCTGGGCAGTGACGATAAACCAGCGCGACTGACCGCTCTTGCAGCGGATCAGCGCAGGCATCTCGGCAACCTCCAGCCCTTGCGACAAGCTCTGTTCCACTTGGGAGTGCCAGGAGTCGATGATGGTGCGGCGATACCCTTCGTCCGGGTAGGCGACCTGAAACCAGGAAGCCATGTCCGGCAGATCGTCAAGGTTGTAGCCTAGCTGCTCAATAAAGGCTTTATTCAGGAAGCGGTGGCGCCGCTGCGGGATCATGTCGGGTGAGCAGCCATCGTGACGGGCAATGGATTCGGACACCAGAATAGGCAGCGGGATCACATCGAAGGAGCGAAACAGGATCTGTTGCAGTTCTCGGTCATTCATAGGAAAAGCAGCTCCACGATGCATCTTTTACATGCTTTACCATAGGTCAGACCTGTTTGGTGGTAAACCGATTTATAGCGGTTCCTCCGCCGGTTTTTCAGCCAATGGCAAAGGCGAGAAAACGGCGGAGTTGTTTGCCGTGGCCGTATCGGGTGAAAGCTGGGCAGGCTGAGGAGAAGGGGTAGAGCAAAAGGGTCAAAAAAACCACATGGTCAGGCACATGTGGGTCGGGAAAAACCAGGCAGGGTAAAACAGACACTCCCTGTGTTGGTCATCTTCAGCTCAGGTGGAGGTGGTCCATCTGCTGGAGCTTTTCGGGCCAGGGCCCCTGCTGGTGGTCACCAAATCTTCACACGCTCGGAAGGTGGCAGATAGAGCTTGTCTCTCGGCTTGATGGCAAAGGCGCGATAGAAGGCCGGCATATTCGCGACGACGCCATTGACCCGGTACTCCAGCGGCGAGTGGGGATCTGTCTTGAGCAGAACGGCAGCGAGCTCGGGCCGGTACTTCCCTTTCCACACTTGTGCCCAGCCGATAAAGAATCGCTGCTCGCCGGTAAAGCCATCGAGCACCGCTGGCAGGCGGTTGCCCAGGGCGAGCCGGTACGCCTTGTGGGCGATGGTCAGGCCGCCGAGATCGCCGATGTTCTCGCCAAGGGTCAGCTGGCCATTGACATGCTCCCCCTTGATGGGCTCGAAACGGTCGTACTGTTTCGCCAGTTTTTGCGCTCTGGCGGTGAACTCCTTGAGATCGGCCGGAACCCACCAGTTGTGCAAGGCACCGTTGCCATCGAATTTGGCCCCCTGATCATCGAAACCATGGCTCAGCTCGTGACCGATGACCGCGCCGATGGCGCCATAGTTGACCGCATCATCCGCCTTCAGATCGAAGTAGGGCGGTTGCAGTATGGCTGCCGGGAAGACGATCTCATTGTTGTTCGGGCTGTAGTAGGCGTTCACCGTCTGCGGATTGTCGAACCACTCCTCCCGATCCACCGGTTGATGGAGGCGGGCAAGGTGCTCGTTGTAACGCACTGTGGCCGCGCGCTGGGCATTGCCGACCAGATCATCGGGACGGATCTCGATTGCGCTGTAATCCAGCCACTGGTCCGGATAGCCGATCTTGACCCGTACCTTCTCCAGTTTCGCCAGCGCCTGCTGTTTGGTCGGGGCAGACATCCAGTCGAGCCCACCGATCTCCTGGCGATAGGCGGCGATCAGATTGCGTACCATGGTCGCCATCTGTGCCTTGGCTTCGGCCGGGAAGTAGCGCTCCACATAGAGTTTGCCCACCGCCTGACCCAGATAGTCATCCAGCACCGCCATGGCCTGCTTCCAGGGCTCCCGCTGACGGGGGATGCCGCTCAGGGTCGTGCCGTAGAAAGCGAAGTGCAGGGCATTGCTCTGGCTGTCGAGATAGGGCGCATAAGTGCGTAGCAGATGGAACAGGCAGTAGGATTGCCACTGCGCGATGCTGGTCTCCTGCATCACGGCGGTCAGCTTCTCCAGATAGTCCGGCTCACTGACGATGATCTCCGTTTCCCCGGCGATACCGGCCTCTGTCAGGTAGCGTTGCCAATCCAGGGTGGGCAGCAACTGACTGAGGCGGGCGATGGGCAGTTTGTTGTAGGTGAGGTTGTCATCCCGCAGCTTGACTCTGCCCCACTGCAGGCTGGCGAGCCGGGTCTCCAGCGCCAGAATGCGATGGGCCTGCTCGCTCGCCCCCTCGACGCCGGCATGGTTGAGCAGGGCGGTAATGAACTGCTCGTAGCTGGCCCGCAGTGTCTTGCTGGCGGCATCTGCTTTCAGGTAGTAGTCCCGATCCGGCAGACCGAGGCCGGATTGCTGCAGGTAGATCCCGTAGCTGTCAGGCTGCTTCTTGTCGGCCATGAACCCGATACCAAAGGGAGCGCCGCCCCCCAGCTTGTTAACCCGGGCAAAGTAGGTGGCTAGCGAGGCGCCATCATGGATGGCCATGATCTCGTCACGTAGTGGTTGAATGGGGGTCAGCCCTTTGGCATCCCGCTCGGCCTGATCCAGATAGCTGGCGTAGAGGTCGGCGATCTGCTGGCGAGGGGTTCCGGCTTGTTGCGGGCGCTTGAGCAGCTCCTCCAGCAACACCTTGCGATCCTCCAGCGACTTGTCCGCCAGCAGATTGCCGATGGTCTGCCCCGGCAGGTCATCCGGTATTTGGGTCTGGGCCAGCCAGTTGCCGTTGACGTGGCGAAACAGATCGTCCGCCGCTCGCACGCTGTTATCCATACTGGCCAGATCCACCCCGGAGTGGCTGCCAGTGGCACCGGCGCATGGGACGAGGCCAAGCAGGGCCAGCGCAATGAGGCTGGCGATCATGCTGCGTTGCTGTTTCATCGTGAGTGTCCTGTATGGGGAGTCGGTGGTGAATTGGCTGTAACCGATGGGCTATCAGCTGCGAACGACCGAGAGGAAGCGACCGTCGTGATTGAAGGTGCAGGTAAAGTCGACCACATCATCGTCGGTCTCGTACTGGCCATAGACCTTGTATTTGTGGCCGCTCTCTTCTGCCGACTCGGTGGTGATATCGCGGGGGGAGACATGGAATTTGCTGGCCGCTTCCCCCGAGCAGTAACGGGGCATCTTGCTGGTGGCCATATGCTGGTCATCGCTATCGTCATGCTGGCCATCATGCTCGTGTTTGTTATCGCTGTGCTTTTTCCCGGCGTAATAGCCAGCGGCGCCGATGGCCCCCAGCGCAGCTGCACCTATCAGGACTTTCTTGGTGTCCATATTCTGGCAGCCGCTCAATGCCAGACAGGCGGCCAACCCCATTACCATCAAGGAATGTTTCATCTCTCGGATCCTTTCAATTATCAAATGAGCAAGTCGGTGTTAGCCGGGTGGTGGTCACAGGGCCCAGGCTGGAATGGCGCCACTTTGCAATGGTCAGGATGAAGAGGACACTCAAATAAAATTAAAAAAAGTTATAAAAATCCGGGAGCCGGAGCGAGCGCGGTATGTGGGGCGCGGTGAGGGGAGAAGGGCGCAGGTTTCATCCATGCGGTAAGTAGTGGTGTGGGGCAAGTGTTTGTTTTTATACTTTTATTTCTCTTTATATTTTATCAAGGGTGATGGCTGCCTGTTGTGTGGCGGCCAGCCATGCTGGCGATGGATAACTGTCTCTATCGCCATAAACTGGCATAAAAAAGCCGCTCACCTGGGTGAGCGGCTGTTGTCATCAGGTCAGCGCCGTTCGCTATCAGGCTGGCTGTTTGCCATCTTCCGCGGGGGGCGGCAGAGCGGCAGAGTTGGACTCCACCTTCTGCTCTTCACCTTGCATGTTCTTGATGTAGACATCCATCTGGTTGAAGGCGATCTCGATGCCGTTCTCGCGGAACAGCTGGTCGATCTTGCGGTTCAACTCGTCCACCGCCGGGTTGCGATCACCGAGTTCGCTCACGAAGAAGCGCAGCTCGTGATCCAGGGTGCTGGCACCGAAGGTGAGGAAGTAGACGATGGGGGCCGGGTCTTTCAGCACGCGGCTGTTTTCATCGGCCGCCTGTTTGAGCAGGGTGCGGGTCAGCTCCAGATCGGAACCGTAGGCCACGCCTACCCGCACGATAACCCGGGTGACGGTGTCACTCAGCGACCAGTTGATCAGCCGCTCGGTCATCAGCTGCTGGTTGGGGATGATCACCTCTTTGCGGTCGAAGTCGGTCAGGGTGGTGGCGCGGATACGGATTTTGGAGACGGTACCGGAGAAGGATCCGATGGTGACGGTGTCTCCGATCCGCACCGGACGCTCGAACAGGATGATGATGCCGGAGACGAAGTTGGAGAGGATCTCCTTCATACCGAAACCGATACCGACCGACAGACCACCCGCTACCCACTGCAGCTTGTCCCACTGCACGCCCATCATGGAGAGGGCGGTCAGGGAGCCGAAGCCGATCAGCACGTAGTTGAGCATGGTGGTGATGGCGTAGGCAGTGCCCTGGGCCAGATTGAGCTTGGAGAGCACCAGCACTTCCAGCAAGCCTGGCAGGTTGCGCGCCAGTGACCAGGCGCCCCCGAGCAGCAGGAAGCCGATCAGCACGTCACTCAGGCTGATGGGGAAGAGTCTGGCATTGGCGCCGGTGCCTTCACTGCGGTGCCACAGCACCATGCTGTCGAGGTAGGAGAACACCGCGACCAGATCGGACCAGAGCCAGTAGAAGGCGACGCCGAAGATCAGCAGCAGCACGGTGCGGGTCAGACGCAGGGACTGCTGGCTGACATCCTCCAGATCCATCTGCTGCTCTTCGATGGCTTCGCCTCCTTCCGCATCCTCTTGTGCCTTGTGCTCACGCTTGGCCACCGCACGGCGGTAGGCCAGACGACGGGCGGCCAGCTCCAGACCACGCAGCGCGGTGCGGTAGACCAGGCTCCAGATGATGATGAGGTAGAAGGATTCGATCAGGCGACCGGTGAGCTTGAGCGCGGTGTAGTAGTAACCGAGCCCCGCCAGTACGATCAGTGCCACCGGCGCCAGCGCCAGGGCGATGGCGATCAGTGACTTCTGCATGCTCGCCTCGCCCTTGATGCGGGCGCGGGAGATGGGGAACACCAGATAGGCGGTCAGTCCCAGCAGGGTCAGGGTCATGGCCTGGCCGATCACGTCGTTGCCCAGGGTGGAGGGTTCAACCACCGCCTTGGTCGCGAGCATGATCAGCGGCAGCAGTGGCAGCCAGATGTAACGCATGCTGGTGCGCTTGGCCTGCAGCTCCGCTTTCGGGATCCGGAAGTGGGTTTCGGCGATGCCGCCCGGGCGCATCACCGCCAGATAGAGGCTGAACACCAGATAGCCGAGGGCAAGGTTCAGGGTGATCTGGAACATCAGCTTGGGACTGAGCAGACCGCAGTAGGTGAGCAGCAGACCGCCAGCCAGAATGAACAGGCTGCCCGGCAGGCGTTGCAGCACGGTATAGAGCAGTGCGCGGGGTGTGTGCCACTGGCTGTCCTGACGGAAACGGCCAAGGTCCTTGGTGATCTTCTTCTCGCGCTCAACCAGCGCCGGACGTTTCCAGACCAGCAGACCGCCGATCAGCAACAGCGGGAAGGCGAGCAGGGAGATCCCCAGCAGCTCTTCGCGCCAGCGTTTCCAGTCCGGTTTCAGCACCCAATCGGAGGCCTGCTTGTAGGCTTGGGCTGGCCAGCTGATAAACCACTTGCTGTCGATGGGCTTGTTGCTGCTTACCCAGAAGATGTGTTGCTGCAGGGTAAACTCGATGGCGGTGTTGACCCGCCCCAACTGCTGCTGGGTCAGCTGCAGGCTGATGGCGTTGGTGAGCTGGCTGTCGAGCTGGCGGTTGAGCTGATCGAGCAGATTGACGCGAGTATCGAGCAGCTTGGCCAGGCTGGCCTTGTCCTCGGCACTGACCGGCTCCTTGCTACCGGCAATCAGGTTGTCCAGATAGAGGTTCTTCTGGAACAGCAGGTCACGTTGCTGGCTCAGCTCGAACTGGGCCAGGTGGAGGTCGGCGATCTGTTCTTCCAGATTCTTGACCGCGATGGTCGGTGCCGCTTCCAGCTGCTGGTAGAGCTGATAGAGGATGCGCGACAGCAGCAGGTTGCCCTTGAGCATCTGCACCTGTTCGTTCAGGTTGCGCTCGGTTTGGGTTGCGCGCTCCAGCCAGCTCTTGGCTTGCAGGTTTTTCTGCACCAGCGAGTTGAGACTGGTGGTGGCGCCAACCAGCTGCTGGCTGAGCTGGTGGTTGAGCACCTGCTCTTTTTGCACCAGCGGGCTGTCTTCGGTCGCCACCAGTTCACCGGTCTGTTCGGCGGTCTTCTCGGTGTCGCCGAGACGCTTGGCGCTGCTCTGATCCTGCAGCAACTGCAGTTTCTGCTCTTCGCTGGCAAGGCGGGCACTCTGGTAGTCACGCTGCTTGATCGCCAGATCCTGCATGCTGGTGCGGTTATCCAGATCCTTTTGCAATTGGGCCAACTGCAGATCGATCAGCACCAGCTCGGTATTGAGCTTCATCTTCTCGGCGCTGCTGATGCTTTCACCAGCGTTGAGGCGGCTGCGGATCTCCTGACTGCGCTGGTAGGCGCGGCTCATGCTGGTCTGGGCCCGCTCCGGCAAGGTCTGCAAGCTGGTAAGCTGGCTGCCGATGGTGCCGAGGGCCTCCTGGGCCTCCTGCATGTTGGCTAGCACTTCCGGCTGACGGCTGTCGAGCTCTGCCAGACTCATGGTGGCGTATTCGCTCTTGATCTGCTCGGCACTCTTGCCCTTGGTCAGGGCATCGAGCTTGGCGCTGATCTCTTTGAGCTCGGTGGGCAGATTGCGGATCCGCTGGGCTTGTGCCTTGGCTTTAGCCTCCTCCTTGTCGATGCTGTCGAGCATGGCAAGGGTTGCGGTCAACAACTTCTGATCCTCTTGCTGGCTGACGGTCATGGTTTCCGATTTGCCCAGACTGTCCAACGCTCGTTGAACAGCGGCGCGAGAGGGGACATCTTGCGCCATGGCCTGCGGAGCGCAGAGGCTGGCGACTAAACAGAGCAGCGGCAGCAGGGTGGCCGAGACTCTTTTAAAACGTATTGAGGGCATATAACTTCCGGGTTATTACGCGATATTCGGGACATTTCCCGCATAGATTAAATTCGCGTGGATTCTAACACCGGGCTTGTCAGGTAAGCAGGGGGGAGGGATAAAAAAAACGGCGCCTACAGGCGCCGTTTTCAACTCGTTCAGCTCTGATTAAAGAACGTGAACAGAAGCGGTGTTGGTAGTGCCGCTCGGTACCAGAGCACCGGATACCATCACAACCATGTCACCTTTCAGACCCATGCCGATTTCCAGCGCGGCTTCTTTACCGATGCGATAGAAATCGTCTGTAGAGGCGATGCTGTCAACCACGTGAGCAACCACACCCTTAGTCAGAACCAGCTGGGCAGCAGTTTTCTTGTTGGTGGTGATAGCCAGGATCCAGGCTTTCGGGAAGTACTTGCGAATGGCTTTGGCAGATTTGCCGCCTTCGGTTGCAACCACGATCAGCGGGGCGTCCAGCTTCTCGGAGGTCTCTACGGCGCCTTTACATACGGCTTCGGTGATGCGCAGCTTGTTGCTGTCGTTGGCAGCAGACAGGTTGGACGGCATCACGGCATCGGTACGCTCGCAGATGGTGGCCATGATGGTCACGGCTTCCAGCGGGTACTTACCCTTGGCGGATTCACCGGACAGCATCACTGCGTCGGTACCGTCCAGGATGGCGTTGGCCACGTCGCCAGCTTCGGCGCGGGTCGGACGCGGGTTCTTGATCATGGAGTCCAGCATCTGGGTGGCAGTGATAACCACTTTGCGGGCTTTGTTGCACTTGGCGATGATCATCTTCTGGGCGAAGATAACTTCTTCAACCGGGATCTCTACACCCATGTCGCCACGAGCAACCATGATGCCGTCGGAAACAGCCAGGATCTCGTCGAAGTTGTCCAGACCTTCCTGGTTTTCGATCTTGGAGATGATCTGGATGTTCTCGCCACCGTGGGCTTTCAGGTGCTCACGGATTTCCAGAACGTCTTCTTTCTTACGGATGAAAGAAGCAGCAACGAAATCAACGCCTTGCTCGCAACCGAAGATCAGGTCGCGCTTGTCTTTCTCGGCCAGGGCCGGCAGCTTGATGGAGACGCCCGGCAGGTTAACGCCTTTGTTCTCGCCCAGATCACCGTTGTTCAGCACTTTACAGATAACTTCGCGCTCGGTGATTTCGATAACGTCCAGACCGATCAGGCCGTCATCAACCAGGATGCGGTTGCCGACGCGCAGATCGTTGGCGAAACCTGCATAGGTCACGGCCACTTTGTCTTTGTTGCCAACCACGGTCTGGTCGGTGGTGAAGGTGAAAGTCTGGCCAGCGACCAGCGCGACGTCGTTGCCGCCTTCCAGCTTCATGGTACGGATTTCCGGACCCTTGGTGTCCAGCAGGATAGCTGCGTGCTTGCCGGTCTCGGCCATCACAGCGCGCAGGTTGCTGATGCGGCTGCCGTGCTCGGCGTAGTCACCGTGGGAGAAGTTCAGGCGCATGACGTTCATGCCGGCGTCCAGCATTTTGGCCAGCATTTCTTTGGATTCGGTCTTCGGACCGATGGTGCAGACAATTTTGGTCTTTTTCATGTCAATCTTCATGGTTAAGGAATTTCCGCCGAGCAATATACACCAGTTTTTGGAATCTTTTTATGATCCAGAAACAACGTTTTGACCAGATAACGTTTTCTTTTCAGGGATAACGTTTTCCTGTGAGTCACATTTTAGAGCATACGGCCACAGGTTCGGGCTGAAGGGATACAAATGTTGCCATCTGTGGTTGTTTGGCCGGGTTGAGGTTCAGATGTTGTAAAATGACCACCCGTCCGCTGTCACCGTCTTGTCACCGGCTTGCGCAAAAATGTTAGTTCATTGGCGCATGGGTGAAGGAGGCCGGGATGAAAAACAGCCATGAAACCGGATGGGCTCTGCTCTTGCTGGGCGCCGCCCTGCTGCTGGTTCAGACACTGCCAGCCCGCTACTGGCCTGACAATGCCGGTCTGCTGGCGATCTTCTCCCATCCGGTGAAAGGGGAGGCGGCCGCCGAGGGATTGGCGTGGCGAGAGTGGCAGGATCACAGTGCAGCGACCCGGATGGCGCTTCGTGCAGCCCGACTGCAGCCGGATGCTCCTCAGCCTTGATATCTATTGCCGATTACCTGTCGTGAAGGTGTGAAATTATCAACCATTGGTTGATAGTTCTTATCCATCTTGCTGGATTGTTCACCTTTCATGGCAGGGGGATAATCGATTCCAACAGCGATATCCCCTCCGGTATCGCCCCCTGATACTTTGTTGGAGTCTGCTTTATGTCCCTCGCCCCCGTCTGGTTTATCTCTCACGGCGCACCGGATCTGGTGCTGCGTGAGCAACCCGCCACCCGCTTTCTGCGAACCCTGCGTCTGGGTGGGCTCAAGGGGTTGGTGGTCATCTCCGCGCACTGGTTCAGCCGCGAGCTGCAGATCAACGTCGAGCCCAAACCGGCGCTGATGTACGACTTTTACGGCTTCCCCGAGCCGCTCTACCGGATACGCTGGCCAGCCAGCAGCCCTGAATGGTTACAGCAGGCGGTGGGTGATCAGCTGACGCTGGCGGGTCTGAGCGCGACCCCGGTGCGGCGCGAGCTGGACCACGGGGTCTGGTCGCCGCTCTCCCTGATCGACCCGGACAGCGAGATCCCGCTGGTGCAGATCTCCATCCCTGCCAGCTTCACCCCGAGCCAGCTCTGGCAGCTGGGAGAGGCACTTGCCGAATTGCGCAGTCAGGGGATTGGTATCCTCGCCTCCGGCGCCATCACCCACAACCTGCGGGCGTTGGGGCCCGAGGGGTCGCCGGTGCCGCGCTGGGCGAGCCAGTTTGTCGACTGGCTGGAAGGGGCGATGGCGGCAGGGGAGCGGGAGGCGCTGCTCGATTACCGTCGGTTGGCCCCCGGGGCGGTGGAGTCCCATCCCCACGATGACCACCTGCGCCCGCTCTTTGTGGCGCTGGGAGCCGCGCAGGGCAAAGCACCGACCCTGCTGCACGAGAGCTGGGATGGCGGCAGCCTCTACATGGGGGCCTACCGCTTCGATTAACGAGCGCCGTGCAAGCAAGAGCCCGCCAATTGGCGGGCTCTTGTCGTTTTGGGGATTGGCTACGGTCAGGGGACGATAACCCGGCTTTCGCCGCCACCGAGGGCTTCAACCCTGACTTGTACGCCAATCCGCTCCACCAGGGTCTGGACGTGGGAGATCACCCCTATCTGGCGGCCGGCGGCCTGCAGGGAGTCGAGGCTGGCGAGCGCCAGATCCAGACTGTCCGGATCCAGGGTGCCAAACCCTTCGTCAATAAACAGCGACTCGACCTGGGTCTGCCGTGACGAGAGGCTGGAGAGGGCCAGCGCCAGCGCCAGCGACACCAGAAAACTCTCGCCGCCGGAGAGGGAGTCCACCGAGCGCACCTCGTCCCCCATATCGAGATCCACCACCTGCAGCGCCAGATCGGTGCCGGGCACCCGCTCCAGCCGGTAGCGGGGCGAGAGCTCGGCGAGCTGGGCGTTAGCCTCCAGCAACAGGCGTTCGAGGGTGAGGCTCTGGGCGAAGGTGCGGAACTTGGCGCCGTTGGCCTGCCCGATCAGATCGCACAGCTGCTGCCAGTGGTCGGCCACCGCCTGCTGGGCGGCCAGCTCCTGTTGCAGGCTGCCCGCCTTGAGGGCAGCTGCTTCGGCCTGTGCCAGCTTGCTCTTGCACTCGAACAGCTGCTCTTCAAGGGCGCGACAACGGGCATCGAGTGCCGCCAGTTGAGCGCTCAGCTCTGCATCCGGTAGGGCGGCCAGCTCGGGGTGGTGTTCGCGATAGCGATCCCGCTTGCTCTCCTCCAGTGCCAGCGCCCGTTGCCGCTCGGCAAGGCGGGTGCGCGCCTCGCCAAGGGCATCTTCCAACCCTTGCAAGGCAGAGCGGCGCGCCTTGAGTTCATCGGGGGTGATGGCGAGCAGGCGGCGAAGGTCGTATTCGGCAATGCCAAGGGTGCTGGCGTGGGCAGCCCAGCGCCCCAGTACCTCCCGCTTGCGGCGGCTGCTGGTCTGCTTTTCCTGCTCCAAATGGGTGAGGCGGGTCTTGAGTTCGGTCTGCCGCTCCCGCAGGACGCGGGCGCTGCTTTGCATCAGCTCCAGTTCGCTGGCGAGTTGTTGCAGCCGCTGTTGCCAGCGGCTCTCGACCAGCGGGATCTCCTCGCCATTCAGACAGGCGGCGCGGCTGGTGAGCAGCCCCTGCCGCTGCTGCTCATGCTCCTTGTAGTCCCGCTCGAGTTTGTGCAGTAGCTCGCGCTGGGTCTGCAGGCGTGCCTCCTGCGCACTTAGTGCCGGGGTGAGGCTGGCGATCTCGCTGGCCAGCCGCTCCCACTCGCTCTGGCCGTGCAGCCAGGCCTCGCAGGCCCGCTGCCACTCGTGCCACTGCTGGCTGCCGAGCCACTGGCGCCAGGGTTGGCCAGCCATCTGCTCATCGAGACGGTTGCCCCCCTGTTCGAGTCGCTGGCGCAGGGTCGCCTCCTGCTCGCCCATCCCCTTCACTTCCCCTTCCAGCGCGATGCGCTGGCGATCGGCCTCCTGCCACTGCTGGTCAAACTGCTGGTGCTGGGCAGCCAGTTGGCTCAGTTGCTGACGCACTCCCTGCAACTGCTGCTGGCCTAGCTGGGCCTGACGCAGCTGCTGCTGGCTCTGGGCCAGCCCCTGCTCCAGCGTCTGGCCGTGGCCGAGCAGGGTGCTCATCAGCTCGTTCCACTCGATGGGGCTCTGGCGCAGCGGCAGCGGATGGCCGAGCAG